>JBBSGY010000585.1:0-1086 GCA_038253645.1 Acidimicrobiales bacterium | reverse complement strand
CGAAAATGGCGAAAGTCGAGGAGACATACAAATGCACCTAAATGTTCAGGGGGAAGGAACAAGACAACAACTACCGAAGTGCGCGTCAAAAAGGCACGACAACAACGGAAGGCCGCAGGATATCTATTACAAACCGAAATAAACCAATCGGTGGGGTTTGCCTGCGGTTTGCCCCACGCATGCGTTGAAACAGGATGAGTTTCAACGACTTTCAGTACGACAGACTGTTGTCAGTTGCGTGAGCCGGCGTTCCAACTTTGGATTGCGCGACCGTCTCGCGAGTGCACCAACGTGCTGACGGACCCTGTGTCGAGAAGTAGATGACGGCCCATCTCAATCGTTGCGCCCGTCCACAGGGCGCCGACCGCTCGAAGGACGTGGCCGTGAGCAAAACATGCGGCCGTTCCTTCGAGTTTGTCGAGCTCTTGAAACAGTCGTGCAACTCGGGCCGTTACGTCTGCAGGGCTCTCGCCTTCCGGTGCTCCATCGCTCCATAGATCCCATCCGCGATCGAGCTTGTCGCGAATGGCATCAGTCGTCAGTCCCTCGTATGAGCCGTAGTTCCATTCGGCCAGCAACTCCATCGTCTGTACGTCACCTCGACCTGTTGCGCGCCTGGCCGTATCGCAAGCGCGAGCACGCGGACTCGCCATTACGCGATCCACATGAAGTTGCGAGAATTGCTGACGCAGCGCGTCGGCAACGACCTCACCTTTACGAGTGAGCGGCAAGTCGGTGATCGAGGTGTGGCGGCCGTCGCGACTCCATTCGGTCTCGCCGTGACGAACCAGGTAGATGATTCGGACCACTTATGGATGAACGGTGATGGTGGTAGTAGTTGTCGGCGGCACTGTCGTCGTCGAGCCATCAGTTGTGATCAAGGGCTTGGGTGCAGCCGGCGGAATAGTTGTGGTGGTCGACGGTGGAATGGTTGTAGGGGTCGGTGTGATGCTGCCACCGGTGAACGGTTGCGCAGCGGGGTCGTCGTAGACCCACACAAGAGCGCCGCCGGGCATCAAGTTGTTCGCCCAAATGAAGTCCATTGCACCGTTCGATACACGCGCGCAGCCGTGAGACGCCGGGTAT
>JBBSGY010000584.1:0-1165 GCA_038253645.1 Acidimicrobiales bacterium | reverse complement strand
TGCACCAAGCTTCACGGGAGCAACAACGCCCCCGGCGAACACCAAATGCGGTGACTATGCAGTCAACACCATTCAACCGTTTACCCAGCCGTTTGCACCGGGAACAACTGCCGGCAAACGCCTGCCGTTACTGCAAGGTCCCAACATCGGCGATTCGATGTCCGCGCACGGAGTCTCATGGGCGTGGTACGCCGGAGGCTGGGATAATGCTGTGGGAAACAATGGCCATGACGCGACTCACCCGTTGGGAACCGGCTGGAACGCCGGGCCTACTGGCGTCAAGTCCGGCACCTGCGCTGCCGGGACCGCGCAAGACGCGACGTTTCCCAATTGCCCGGCGCCCTTGTTCCAATTTCATCACCAACCTTTCGGTTACTTTGCGAATTACGCCGACGGGACAGTAGAACGCGCGAAGCATCTCGCCGACGAGCAGAAGTTCATCCACGATGCTGCGCGCGCAGATGGGCTTCCGGCTGTCAGTTTTGTCAAGCCGATCGGTGCAGAGAACGAGCACCCGGGCTATGCAAGCGAGCCGGAAGGCAACTCGCATCTGGTTGACCTGATCAAAGCGGTCGAGAGCGGGCCAAATGCGAACAACACCATGGTCGTTGTCACCTATGACGAATTCGGTGGCCAGTGGGACCATGTCTCGATACCCGGTACGCCGGCGAACTCAGGGCCCCACGACGCGTTCGGGCCTGGCACTCGGGTGCCCACGATGCTTATCTCGCCACAACTTCAGGCCTCCGGCGTTGACCATGTTCAACATGACACAACGTCGATTCTCGCCACTATCGAGCACCGCTTCGACTTGCAGCCACTAACTGACACGACAGGTCGTACAACACGAGAGAGCCAGGTTCGCGACTTGTCTTCCGCATTCAGCAATCGATGCCACAAGACGTCAACGTTTCGTTAGCGAGAGAGCCAATGCTGACCATCAACATCATCGGGGCAGGAGCAGTGGGTCAAACCCTCGCCGCTTTGCTGGTTCGCGAAGGCTTGGTCGAAGTGCAACAGATTGTGAATCCAGGACTCCCGACACAGAGCAAAAGTCATTGTTCGGCTCTCAGCCTGCTGTATGGTCCTTCGCGCTGTAGACCATGACGAGATCCGTGCCCGGATAGATCGTCTTGGTGGCTGTCAGCTCCTCGCAAAGTGCAGC
>JBBSGY010000583.1:0-1200 GCA_038253645.1 Acidimicrobiales bacterium | reverse complement strand
ATCGAGACTTCAACCCGAGCCTCAAAGCGGAGGTTTCTTGATGAGGCAATGAATCACCCTTGCCGGAGGTTTTGACATGAGGCAATACGACAATCACGAAGAAGAAGAAGACGGAAATTCGCCACCGGAGCTGCCCGGTGGAACAGTTAGTTTGAAATTTCCGATCGGCTGAACGGCTCAGCTAGTCTAGGCAGCCGGCTCTTAACGCTCTCGTAAGGAACCCATCGTGACAGAACGCCTTGCTGAGAGCGATGGCACAGCCGCGTTTCCGCGTATTCCGGGCTCTCAGCTGCGGTCCGTTGGACCATTGAGTACGCAAACGAGCGTCAAATACACGCTCCGTTCAGTCGACGAACACTGGTGCGCGACCGATTACTCGGTGGACTACACGTTCCGCGACGGTGTGTCGACACACAACTTTGTGGTCTTTGTGACCGCCAGCGCACTCATTCGTGATTCAGTTCTCGCCACCAGCAGAGCCCCATTGTTTGACGCGTGGTACGTCAGTGACCCGGCACTCTTTCAAGATTCCGCAGAAGAGCTGCTCGAGACCGTACAAGTGGGAATTGCCTATACGGATCGCAAAGGTTCTCAACGCGTCGACTTGGAGACGCGTCCTGTTTCGTTCAGCGATGTCGGTGCGCAATATTGGGCTGATTATCTTTCGCTTTTCTCCGAGCCGTTTGGATCGATTCCTACGCAGAGCATCGCGGATCACTATCCGAATTTGCGCATACTCGAGCTTGATCTCAACGACATCGCTCGGTCCGGTCACGGCGTTGATTCAATCCAACAGCTGGCGCTGCGATTCTCGACACTTCACAGAAAAGACGATGCATTTTGTTATTGGTACGCAGCGTTTCGATGTCACATCGACAACATCAGCCTTGACGTAAATGAATTCGCTTTCGACGAAGGCAAGCCAAGGTTGTTTCGGATTTTCCCATTTATGCCGGACTGCGAAGTTGACACGTCCTGGTGTACGGCCGGCGACTTGAGGAATCCGAATGTCGATACCTGGTTGCAACCAGGGCATGGTTTTTCGTTGCTTTGGAGATCAAGTTGAAAGACATCGACCTCGATCAGGCGGCGGTTCCGCATCTCGCCGACGAGTTCCGCCGTGCGTGGAGGGCGCATGATTTCAACCGGATGCATCATCTGGTTGAGAAGTTTGCAGCAGTTCGAGAGCAGCTTGTTGTT
>JBBSGY010000582.1:0-1223 GCA_038253645.1 Acidimicrobiales bacterium | reverse complement strand
CGAGGAAATACGGGCAGGTCTCGAGCGAGCTGAAACGTTCGGCAAGATCGCGAGATCACTCGGAAGGGTGCCCTCGACGATCTCACGTGAAGTGGGAAAGAACGGCGGACGTGCCAAGTACACAGCAACGCTGGCCGACGATCTAGCAAGACAGAGACGGCGGCGACCCAAGATCCCGAAACTCGTTGCAAACCGTGACCTTCGAGATGAGGTTCACCGGCGCCTGAAGGACGAAAAGCTCTCGCCTGATGTGATCAGCCGTCAGCTCTGCGAAGAGGGCATCTGGCGCGTCTCGACTGAGACGATCTACTCCTCGGTCTACGCGCAAGGACGGCGTGGTCTGCCCGCCGGTCTACACAAGTCCCTCCATCGTTCGCAGCGCTGTCGTAAGCACCGTCGCAAAGCTGGTGGTGAGCAAACAAGCAGGCCAAGTCCGCTCGGGGTCTTCAACCTCATTCACCTGCGACCCGGGATTGCGAACCGCAGAACTGAAGTCGGCCACTGGGAAGGCGACTTGATTCTCGGTGCACGAAACGCATCGGCGGTCGTCACGCTGATCGACCGTGCCAGCTACCACGCGATGCTCGGTGAGTTGCCCCTTGGCCACAACGCTGACGAAGTGCTGCTCACGCTCACACAGCTGTTCAGTCGCGTTCCAGAGGAACTATGCCGCACACTCACGTGGGACCAAGGACGCGAGATGGCACGTCACGTCGAGATGGCAGACCACCTCGGCATCGAGACCTACTTTTGCGATCCCCACAGCCCGTGGCAGAGACCAAGCAACGAGAACTTCAATGGACTTGTCCGTCGTTGGTTACCAAAGGGCAGTGACTTGTCGGTTCACACCCAAGCCGACCTCGACGTAATCGCGCATCGCATCAACACCATGCCACGACGCAACATCGACTACGACACCGCCGCCGACCGATACAATCTGGCCGTCGTTGCGTTGACTGTTTGAACCCGCCGTGTTTCGCGCATTGTGCGAGTCAATGAACGTTGCAAAGTTCGTCATGTCCAAGCTGAGTGCTTGAACATCAAGCGAGAATTCCTCGATCATGTGAGAAAACACCCGGCGTTCAATCTCGATGATCTGCTTCTCCGAGACCTTGTCCATTGCGTCCCAAAACCGCCGATGATCAACTGACACACCGGACGTTTCGCTAATGCGATCACCAGCTGTTTTCTTCCACCAGTCTGCAAAACCCAGTTTGGAACGT
>JBBSGY010000581.1:0-1271 GCA_038253645.1 Acidimicrobiales bacterium | reverse complement strand
GGCAAGTTATGGCTCGTCGCCATGTGCAGATTCGCCTACCGGGCTCGGATTTGCACAGCAAGGCCCGTCGGGGATGTTGTGTGAGATCGACTATTGGGATGGCACGAACACACTGCTCTACTACACACCCGAATTGTCGGGCAGCCAGCTGGCGCGCATAGTCGATCCGGGTGGCGAGACAACCGACTTTGCCTACATTTCGGTCAACAACATCTTCACGGTTTCAAAGATCCGCAACTCGGTCCAAGCTGACTGGGTTGCACAGAACCCGACTACCCGCGACACAGACGCAGCGCGCACGCTCATCTCCTACGACACCGCCGGACGTGCGACCCAAGTGCAATTGCCGTCGGCAACGGGTTCAACGACTGACACGGCGCGGCCGGCACACACCTACGGCTATGGCCCCGCCGCGAACGAAGCTCGAATGACGGTCGCCGGATTCGATCCGCCGCAGAATTACGCGAGTGACGTCACGTGGGACGCGGGAGGTCGAACGCTTACGTCGACCGACGCGACGGGTTCGGTGACCACTAACACTTGGGACACAGGCGATCAACCGGCTTCGGTCTACAACGCGTCAACTGGGCGCAAGTCAACGGCGTTCTTCGACATCGACGAGCGCGTCATCGACTCCTACGGCCCAGCTCAGGCATCGTGTTTTGGGTCTGACAACCGTCCGAACGGCACCTGCACCAATCCTGCGGTTGCACACAGCTCGAAGCAATATGACTCCAACTTCACCGTCGGCAACAACGGCCTCGGTGCTGCTTACTGGGAATTGGTCGACTTCGCAGGTGGAACGAAGTATCACGAGTACTTCCAGGGAACAAGTGGTGTCCTTTCCTACAACTGGGGAACAGGATCTCCAACCAACGTCCCTGCTGACAACTGGTCAGGCCGGTTCACCGGGCGCATAAACCTGGCAAGTACCGGCAACTACTCATTTGCGTCAAGCGCGGATGATGGTCTTCGGATCTATGTCGATGACGTCTTGGTGTCGAGTCACTGGCCGGGCCAGACCGATAGTTCTGTGGTCTTCAACAACGCGGTTGCCAATAGCTCACACCGAATTCGCATCGACTACGAGGAACTCACCGGTTCAGCCGCGTTCACGGCATACTGGACGCCACCAGGTGGCTCGCAAGTCGCGATCCCAACCTCGGTCCTGACGCCGAACTACGGCTTGACTACGCGGGTTGTCACTGATGACTCGACAACGGGTTCTCCGGCTCACACGGTCGACACCCACTACGACACGCCTGGGCCGG
>JBBSGY010000580.1:0-1297 GCA_038253645.1 Acidimicrobiales bacterium | reverse complement strand
CGATGCTGTTGACGCAGGGTCGAACTTGAGACCACTGATTGTGCGGTTGAACTTGAACGCTGTGATGTCTGTCGGCGTGCCGACCTTGTTGCCGTTCGAGTCGAGTGTGTAAGCAAGGATGTCACCATTGCCGAAGGCCCCATACAGCTTGCCGTCAGGACCGATTGCTAGCGCAGTGGGTGAATCTTGTGTGTCGAAAAGTGACTTGGTGAACTGCGCGGCGGATTGCGTGACGCCTGCACTACCGGTCGTGAACGTGGAAGTGAACGCAGGATAGGAGTCGCCCGCCGGGTCTTTCAGTCCGGTCGTCGTTTGGACCGTATAAGTCGTATTGATCGCGAGTGAGCTGGACGGCTGGAACGTCACGTTCGAGTACGCACCATCGGTGTTGTAGTGGCCATCGACGACAACGCCACCGGGTGCCATCAGCTTGAAGTTGGCTGCGGTTGCAGTGTTCGGGTCGATTCCGTCACTCAGCTGAACAGTGACGGCAGTTGAGTACGATACGTTGGTCGCGCCGTTCTCAGGCGTTACGGCCATGATGTGTGGAGTGTTCGGGTTGGTGGTCGATGCAGCAATTTCAACGTAGTCAATCTTGGTGTTGGTTCCGCCGGTCGCGTCAATGTTCAAGAAACCGTCGATGACGTTTGCAGAGACCGTTTGAACGGTCTGCGCGTTTGAAGTCGTCGGAGTGAAGTTGATTGCCTGAACACCTTCAACACGGATGACGTCGACACTGTCGATACTGCTTGGATCGCCGACCCCAACGGTAACCAGGTAGCTACCGTTGGGGACAGCTGCTTTCCAACGACCCTCGGTGCTCGTGCCGGCTGAACCCCTAACGATCGCTGCAGCAGACAGCTGCATGTGCATGAACGTGTCGAGGCGCTTGTCCGCAAGGACGCCGCGCTCGCGTCCGTTGCCGGCAAGCGAAGTCGGGACATCGCTCGTATCGGTCCATCCGTAGCCTGTCGTCGCGCCGTACGCGCCTCCTGAATCACCTACATATCCGGCGGGCGTGGTCGATGTCGCAGTTTGGAAGTTGACCTTGAACGGAAGAGTCACATTCGTGTCGGCGACGGCCGGCGCCGCCAGCAGGCCGATCACGACGAGCGCGCTCAAAGGAATTGCTACTGCGATACGAAGCCCGCGGTGAGACATCTCGACTTTCGCCATTTATGAGGCTGCACGCTCGTCCGCGAGCTGCATGATCTGAATTTCTTGAGCACTGTGCCCTGAACTGCGAGTCGGTCGAAAATCCGATGCCGTGAGAACTCGTCGTGCGCTGTCGAGCATG
>JBBSGY010000579.1:0-1305 GCA_038253645.1 Acidimicrobiales bacterium | reverse complement strand
CGGCGAGGGTTTTCACGCTGGCTCATCGAACAGAGACGGCAACGAGGCAGCATGTTCGGCCAGCCGCAGGTTCTCGCAGGCTGTGACCCAGTATGACGGTTTCAGCTCGACCCCGACGAACCGGCGGCCGTGTTGGATAGCGACATACCCTTCTGACCCGATGCCGGCGAACGGCGAACACACCAGTTCGCCTCGGTTCGACCACAGCCGCACGGCCCGCTCAATCAACGACAGTTGCAGCGGACAGCAATGGCGTTCGTCGGCGTCCTCGGCCCCAGAACCGGGGTTGAGAGTGTCCATTTCCCGAATGCCGTTCCACACAGGGTAAGCCCACTCGATCCACGTCTCGTTGGAGATGTCCGGCAAGATCGCCACTTCGTTGTCTCCCGGCTTGTGGAAGATCAGCACGTAGTCCGCCAACGCCGGCCGGGATAGCGCCGAATCCCGATGCAACTGCACGAACATCAGCCCCTGAGCTTTGGTTCTCACCGCTTGCAGTTGCGGGTTTTTGTTCACCGTGACTTCGCCGTAGTAGATGAACCCGGCATCCAAGTGGGCTTGTATCACTTTCCCTCGGAAGTCTTGCAATCCGACGTAACCATCACGCGATTTGAGGATCGCCACCTGCTGCACGTGAACGGCGTTGGTTCGACCCGGTTTTGTGACCCGTAGCATTTCGTCGAGTACGAACCGGTAGTGGGCGAGGAACTCGTCGGTGTTGGCAGAGTTGCCGAGGTCGCGCTCGGAAGGCGAGTACGTGTAGAGAGAGCTGAACGGCGGCGAATAGATGGACAGGTCGACGCTGCTCTCTTCGAGTTCGGCCAGCCGCTCGCAGCTATCTCCGAGTAGTAGCCGCCAACATTCGCCGTGGGATTCGTCGGTGATGTACGGCTGAGAGTCCTGGGTTTGCGTCATAATAAGATGGGTTCCTGACTGGTGAGTGGCGGACAAGTTCGGACGCGACAGCGGTTGCTTCTTGTTCTTTGCGGCGCACGTTGTCGACGATTTGGCGTTCGAGGCCGGACACGATGATGTGAACGTCAACCGGTTCGGTTTGACCGAATCTCCAGCAACGCCGGATGGCCTGGTAGTACGCCTCGTAACTGTCCGACAACCCAACGAACGCCATTCGGTGACATTGTTGAAAGTTCATGCCGAACCCGGCGATCGAAGTTTTGGTTACGAGCACACGAACGTTGCCGTCTTGGAACGCTTCGAGCGCCTCGGCTTTGGCGTCTGGTGCCCATGAGCCTTCGACGTTGACGGCGCCAGACACGGCGGCGGCGATGGTGGACGCTTCGTCGT
>JBBSGY010000578.1:0-1322 GCA_038253645.1 Acidimicrobiales bacterium | reverse complement strand
GAAGTGCTCGGCCGATGAGGCGTGCTATCTCTTGCATCTCCGGCGCCATCATACCTTGAGTCGTTACGGCAGGGGTTCCGATGCGAACCCCGCTGGTGACAAACGCCGAACGAGGGTCATCAGGAACAGTGTTCTTATTGAGACTAATTCCGGCACTGTCGAGCACATTCTGTACTTCTTTGCCGGTGAGCTCGGAATCGAACTCGCGGAGGTCAACCCAAATCAAGTGGTTGTCGGTTCCACCACTTACG
The DNA here is from genome assembly GCA_038253645.1 of Acidimicrobiales bacterium. Lineage (GTDB taxonomy): Bacteria > Actinomycetota > Acidimicrobiia > Acidimicrobiales > JBBSGY01 > JBBSGY01. The sequence continues at coordinate 1,071 of JBBSGY010000578.1, read as the reverse complement.
AGGCTGAAACCTTCGTTCAACATTGCGGTTGCAAGTGCCTGCGCATTGCTGACAATTTGATGTGCGTAGTCCTTGAACGACGGTTGAAGCGCTTCATGAAATGCGACTGCCTTGCCGGCAATTACGTGCTCGAGCGGGCCACCTTGCGAACCGGGGAACACAGCGCGATCGATTGCCTTTGCAAGCTCTACGTCATTTGTGAGAATGCAGCCACCGCGCGGGCCACGCAACGTCTTGTGCGTCGTGAACGTAACCACGTCCGCAATACCAATCGGCGAAGGATGCGCTCCGCCCGCAATGAGTCCCGCAACATGCGCTGCGTCGAACACGAGCTTCGCGCCGACTTCATCTGCAATGTCTTTGAACGCTTGCGGGTCGATGATGCGCGGGTAACAAGTTGCACCGGCCACGATGATCTTCGGCTTGTGCTTCTTTGCAAGATCGCGAACCTGGTCGAAGTCGATCGTCCCGCTTGCAGGGTCGAGCCCATATGAAATGAAGTTGTAGAACTGCCCGCTCAAGCTGACCGGCAGACCGTGTGTGATGTGACCACCTTGGTCGAGTCGCAAACCAAGCGCTGTGTCGCCTGGCTTCATCAACGCAAGGTAAGTAGCAGTGTTCGCGTTTGCGCCCGAGTGCGGCTGCACGTTTGCAAACTCTGCGCCGAACAGTCGCTTGACCCGGCTGCGTGCGAGATCTTCGACCTGGTCGATCACCTCGTTGCCGCCGTAGTAGCGCTTACCCGGATAACCCTCCGAGTACTTGTTCGTGAGCACGGAGCCCATTGCTTTAATCACATTGAGCGAAGTGAGGTTTTCCGACGCAATGAGCTGAAGAGTTGTGTTTTGCCGATCGACTTCACGGTCGAGAAGAGCAAAAAGCTCAGGATCTTCAACGGACTTGAGTGACATAGCGGCTGCTCCTCGGGAGGCGTATGAGGAGCAATCGTACTTGCCGCGTCCCGTCCGGCGGCTCAGCCCGGGACTACTGGGCCGCTAGCGTTTCCCGTGTGGCAGAACCGTTGCTGGCAAACTTCGCTCCAAATGATCAGACGCGAGTCGAAACGCTTCT
>JBBSGY010000577.1:0-1364 GCA_038253645.1 Acidimicrobiales bacterium | reverse complement strand
GTCATCATGGATGGATGGAAGGAACAAACTGTCCGTTGTCAACCCGCGGACGTTCACGCGATGGCAAACGAGGAAAACTGCAGATCGAGTACGGCCTGCTCACCGATCCCGAGGGACGCCCTGTCTCTATCGAGGTGTTCACCGGCAACACCGAAGATCCAACGGCATTCATCTCGGCGGTCGCCAAGGTGCGCAATGAATTCGGCCTTGAACACTTGGTGATGGTGGGCGATTGCGGCATGATCACCAGTTGCGCGCAGAATTGCGCCGCCGAAAGATCAACACCACAGAAGCAACACTCTCTCGGGATTTACGACAACTGGGTGCATACCGGTCTCGCAGCTCAAACCGTGAGCCCGTTTACGTGTTGCCGCGAGATGAGTCGGCGCTTGTGTCGCCGCAGCAGGAATTGCGCAACATTCTCCGAAAGCACGTGACAAATCGTGCAGTCCGGTTGATGATGGTCTCCGCTTACCAGCAGCCCCCTTTCAAACCGTGCATGTGGTTCTCTCGCACATGGCTTACAGCTATTGTTCATCGGCAGGCATGCGCCACGTCGAGCATTGTCAGCTACATCTGAGATGGATGAGTCCGATGCCCCGCTCGTGACTCGCTGTCCGCCGTCCACCTAGAACATTCCAATCGTTTTTACAGTGCAGCAGCAAGACGATTCATGTGAAAGTCCACGTGTTCAACCAGTTGAGGCGAGTGCTGTGAATTCACATTGCTCCAAACAGCAACTACCCAACTGCGAACCAGCTTCAATGTGTCCCAAAGGTCTTCGTCGAACGCGCCGTAGCCATCAACCGAGTCCGACGGCGCAAGGTCCCACTCCTTCGGACCGATTGATGCAGTCTCGAAGTCAATCCAGCGAAGCCCGTCAGTTGTCTTGAGAAGTTGCCCAGTCCAAGCGTCTCCGTGCAGTGCCTGTGTTGGTCCGGCGTAGTTGAAGGCAACCGAAACGAACCGATCAACGGCTTGTTCCGAAATCCGTTGATGGCGTTGATCGAACGGATGATGCTTCGAAGCCTCAACGGTGCGGGTCAGCTGCTCTGTCCATGTGACCAAATCCATTCGCAAATCCGACATTGCCGTGTGCAGCCGGCCGAGACTTTCGTGAGCCTCTCGATTCGTTGCCTTTTCAGTAGAGACATGAAGCCGTTCGAGCAAAATGGCGGTCCAACCGTGGGACCGAACCGCGTTTCCCATGACACCGGAGAGGTTCACGACCTCGTCGTGATTACACAGAGCAGCTAACACCGCGGCTTCCTTGACGATGGCTTGTTCTTTCGGCGTCTCAACAGCCTTGACGACGACGTCGTCCGAGACGGCATCGTCTATTGGGCAGAGAGGGCCACGTTGTT
>JBBSGY010000576.1:0-1368 GCA_038253645.1 Acidimicrobiales bacterium | reverse complement strand
ATCACGCCGATTCCACCGACAAGAAGTGAGATTGCCGCTACTGCGCCCAGCAGAACCGTAAAGACACGATTGGCATCGTCATTGGTTTTTAGGAGTGTCGCTTGATTCTGAATTCGAAAGTCATCAGATGCGTTTCGCGTCAGACGGTGCGAGTTGCGCAACGTGGCAGTCGCCTCGTCTTGCGCATCCGTCGTTGCTTTCGATGACGCTGCCTGCAAGACAATCTGACTGAGGCCGCCTACCTTACCGGTCAGCGTGTCTTGAACGGTTGTGTACGGCGCAAAGACAATGTCGTCTTCATCCTGGTTTCCATTCGTACCTTTTACCTTCAAGACACCGATCACATTGAACTCGTTGGCGCCGAATTTCACCTTCTGACCAATAGGATCGGTGTTGCCGAACAAGTTGGTCACCACGGTTTGGCCCAGCACGACATTGCGAGCGTGACCGGCAACATCTTCATCCGTAAAAAACGAACCCCCGGCGACATTGAAGCTACGAATCGACGCGTACGTCGGCGTTGTTCCGATAAATTCAGCCGGGCTGTATGTTCCACCGCCGAAGCTACCGGTAACCGATTGCGCGTTCACGACAGGGGCGACTTGTTTGAGGTCTGGGTTGTTGGTCTTGTCGCGCAATGCATCAACATCACGTTCGGTGAGCAACGCAGCACGTGTAGTTCCGGCTCCTGTTTGGCCGCCTTGACCGCGTGCGAATCGCTGACGCGACACAGTCAAAGTATTAGTACCGAGATCTGCGATGCGATCTCGGACCGCTTTGGATGAGCCCGTTCCGACCGCCACCAACATGATGACCGCACCCACGCCGATGAGAATGCCGAGCATGGTGAGGCTCGTTCGCATTTTGTTGGCGCGCAGGCCGCGAATTGCGATGCGGAGGGTTTCGCGAAAAGTCATGATGCCACCCGATCGGTGACCTCACTATTGATCATCTGTCCGTCGCTGAAAGTAAGTATGCGCTGCGCATGCGAGGCAACATTCTCTTCGTGTGTGATGAGCACGATGGTGCGGCCCTCGGCGTGAAGTCGGTCGAACATCGCAAGAACATCTTCGGTTGCGGCGCTGTCAAGGTTTCCCGTCGGCTCGTCTGCAAGAATAAGTGACGGGTTAGTCGCGATTGCGCGTGCAATTGCGACGCGTTGTTGTTGCCCGCCCGACAACTGCGAAGGCTCGTGACCGACACGATCACTCAGACCGACTTCCTCGAGCGCGGCGAGCGCTCGCTTGCGCCGCTCCTTCTCTTTGACCCCCGCGTATGAGAGCGGGAGCTCGACATTCGCGAGGGCGCTCATGCGTGGCAAAAGATTGAAGCCCTGGAATACAAAGCCGATTTTGCGGTTTCGCAACT
>JBBSGY010000575.1:0-1370 GCA_038253645.1 Acidimicrobiales bacterium | reverse complement strand
CCATTAGTGATACGCGGCAGCAACTTCGCTTCTGTACTAGCGCGAAGCTCTTCCACAGCGCTATCGATTTCTTCGATGGTCACCGACCGATCGCGTTCGTCGGCCAGTCTGTCGATAATGTGATTCACATCTCGCTGTTTTTCCTCTTCGGCATCAAAGAGGTGGCTCTCGCTGTGTGTGCGTAGCGCGACGAAACCTCCGGCAAGTAGCAGCGGCGTGCTTGCTGCGCCGAGCAACGTAAAGATCCCTGACGCACCAACACCGCCGGATGCGACACCAAGGATCAACGCTGCGGGAACAATGCCCGCAACACGAATTCCGTGGATGAATAAAAGGCGCATGGGATCGACAATCGCCTTCTGGATGATCGGGCTGTAGTGCGACCGAACGATGTGCAAACCTCGTTCCTCTGCCCTGAGCAACGATTCGCTGAATCCCGGATCGTCCCCTTTCACCTTCCGCATACGTTTCATCAGGGTGGAAAGGGACAGCATGGCAAAGTCGATTCCTCCCCTCGTCGACGCCCGCGCAGCAATGCGGTCGGTGACACCGTTGACAAACATCGCTGCTCCGAGGGCGGTCACCGCCATGACGCCTCCGCCGGCTCCAAGACTGGTCTGAACGAGTGGCAGGATCAGTGACGGAGCAAATGAAGTGACGCCGTAGAGAACAGCGAACGTTATGGCGTTAGCGATGCGTCGAGGAGATATGAAGTACCGCAACTTGGCCGGGGCAGTACGGCGAACGAAAACGGTGTCAGGCACATACGAGTTCGTTCGCCCTAAGCGAAGTCCTGGCATTGAGGTCCTATCTCATCTAGCGATGTAACGCGTGAATAATTCTAGAGTTGTCGATGGTTTCCAATTTGACGAGGGAATGTCGGTTTCCGCGTGCCGTGACCAACCCCATTCGACTGGTATCGCGGGCTTGTGGCCGATCGTCTCCACGAACTCATCGAACGCGTGAACAAATACTTGGGACACTGTCTCCAGCGTCACCTTGTGCAATCCCACGGTCGAGAAGGCCTTGGTTACATTCCACGGGAGGCAAGCGCGATTCATCTGCGGTCTTGGCTTCCGGAACTACTCGTACCAAAGCACGTTGTCGAGCCGCCGAGAATCTCGCAGTGGTATCACCGAACCGTGTTCCGAATCGATGCCACGAATCGCATTCGCGACCGGCCACTCCCCGGTGCACGCGGCAACGGTCGCTGGTATTGAATCCTGGTTATTTGACTGCATATCTCGGATTACCTCTGCTGTCCTCCCCCTGATGCTGCATGCAGTTGCGGTACCAAGACGCGCTCTCGTGCCCCGACCTCAGTCTTCCGGTATTGAGCGGGTCACCACGAGATCGTTCGACAATGGGCT
>JBBSGY010000574.1:0-1372 GCA_038253645.1 Acidimicrobiales bacterium | reverse complement strand
TATCCGCTGCGCTGCCTCTTTGTTTTCGTGGGAGTTGTAGACGCTTTTGTCCGTTGCTTCAGCGATCATCAGTCCGGCGAAAATGATAGACTGCGCGATCAGCATTGCCCTTTCGTCTTCGGTCATAGCCGCCTCGATGTTGTTGAGATTCCAGCGTTCAGCATTTGCAGCGATGCGGTATCAAAGTCGGTCACGATCCCGTCATTCACGGCCAAGTATGTCCGATGCCCTTCACGTTCTCCAAAGTGCCGCGACTTCATCAGCGCCACGGCCATGCAATTCGGTTCCAGTAACTTCCACGCCTGACCGACCCCCGATCTCACCGCCGCCACTTCTTCGCGGTCAACGCCCGAGAGGCGGAGCGTTCGGAAGATTCCCGTCATCCATGCGGAGTTTTGTCGCTTCTTGCCGCCCATGTAGACATGGTGTGGACGCGGGCATTGGTACTGGCCGAGCGGGTCAGACTTCACGCCTTCGTTGTTGAGCTGCGACGTGCAGATCGTCGCGAGTCCGTATTCCTGAGTGAGATCCAAAACACGGTCGATAACTCTCACAGATTCCGCGACCGGGCTTGTCCCATTTCCGCCGGCGATGTGGTCGATGTGGTCGATGATGAAGAAATCCGCGCCCACGTCACGAGCATGTCGGGCGTTCTGTTCCAGCGTGTGAACGTCCATCCGGCGAGTCGGTGATACGAACAACCGCTCGACCATCTCGGATGTGCCCTGTCGCACAATCTCGGCGCGGATTCTTGCCCGTAGTGCTGACCAGTTCTCAGGCGACATTTCTGCCTTGTAAATCCCGGTCAACAGCTTGCCCGCATGTAGTCGCAGTGCCTTGCACGCTAGGTGAGTCCGAAACACTTTGGGTTCCGATTCCAACGGCACGACGTAGGCGCATTGTCCTCGATCAACGATCCGCTGCACGACCGACGAAATAAGAGTCGTCTTGCCCTGCCCGGAAAAGCCGCAGACGAAACCCACATCACCGGGTGGAATCGGCCCGACGAGAGTATCGAGCGCATCGAACGGCAGGTGCGCGTATTCGTCGAGATCGCGGTCAATGGCGAGCATCGCGTCCGCTGTCTGTTCCTGCGCGACGGCAATGGGCAACCGGGTCGTGTGGTCCGATTCCTGTTCCATGTCTCGGTAGAGTCTGATCGAGCTCACGACGCCTTCCGGTCGCGGTGTTGTTTACGCAGGGACTTGGAACCCGGCCAAGTGCCCCGCTCGGTCAGGTTCCGAGATTCAGGATCGACCATCGGCATTTTCCCGAACCGCTGCCATTTCGAGAACTGGCCGACGAACGCAGGAAGCGTGAAGAATTGCTGTTCCCGATCCTCTTGCTCGATCCACCACTCGCCCGCCGCCTC
>JBBSGY010000573.1:0-1414 GCA_038253645.1 Acidimicrobiales bacterium | reverse complement strand
GCAGCCTTACATCGTGAGAACCGACCCTCAGGTCAATTTCAGCTGGGGAACGGGCTCACCAGGGCCTGCGATCCAAAACGACAACTTCTGTGCGCATTGGAACGGCTTCATCACCGTGCCGCGGGCGAATACCTGGTGTTTCGATGTGATCGGTGACGACGGCATGAAGCTCACGATCAACGGCCAGGTTCTCGAGAACCGCTGGAGTGACGGTTCGACATCGACTCCTGATCTGACCTACCCGGGACACTGCCTTGGCGTGTCCGGGCTGAGCACATTGCCGATCCAGATCGACTACTACGAACACAGCGGCGGTGCAGGCATTGTCCTTTACGCGGGTGACGTCAGTGGCGGTCAATACATCGTGCCGACAAACTGGCTAAGCACTTCGGCAACAGCGCTTCCCCAGGGCTGGAACCTGTCTGCGAGCACGGGAACGTCAGGAACATTCACGAAGGCCGTCGTTACCTCGAACTCCGTTGTCCTCAGCGACAGCGACGCCAAGACCTATGAGTACCGGCGCACAAATCCAGCTGACCCGGTATCGGGCTTCATTCCGCCGCCTGATGCGCGTGGAACGCTGAGTGTTCGACCGAACGGCACATATGTTGCACAGGGCGAAGACGGCCTTGATTACTATTTCAATGCCGCTGGTGCACTAACCGCAGTCACGTCGACAACAGATGACCTGCACCCAGCTGCGGCGGCCTACAGCTATGACGTAAGTGTCGACGCAGCACGGCTCAAGCAGATAATCGATCCAGTCACTTTACGTGCAATCACACTCAAATACTCGGCGGCAAGTTATGGCTCGTCGCCATGTGCAGATTCGCCTACCGGGCTCGGATTTGCACAGCAAGGCCCGTCGGGGATGTTGTGTGAGATCGACTATTGGGACGGCACGAACACACTGCTCTACTACACACCCGAATTGTCGGGCAGCCAGCTGGCGCGCATTGTGGATCCCGGCAGCGAAACAACTGACTTTGCTTACACCACAGTCAACAGCGTGTTGACGCTCGCAAAAGTCCGCAACTCCATCCAAGCAGACTGGGTTGCGCAGAGCCCGACAGCTCGCGACACAGACGCAGCACGCACGCTCATCTCTTACGACACCGCCGGACGTGCGACCCAAGTGCAATTGCCGTCGGCAACAGGTTCAACGACTGACACGGCGCGGCCGGCACACAGCTACACCTATGGCCCCGCGTCGAACGAAGCTCGAATGACGATTGCCGGATTCGACCCTCCGCAGCACTACGCGAGTGACGTCACCTGGGACGCCGGAGGTCGCACGCTTACATCGACCGACGCGACGGGATCGGTCACGACGAACACCTGGGACTCAGGTGATCAACCGGCTTCGGTCTACAACGCATCTACCGGCCGGAAATCAACGGCGTTCTTCGACATC
>JBBSGY010000572.1:0-1418 GCA_038253645.1 Acidimicrobiales bacterium | reverse complement strand
GTCGCGTGAATACACATGTGAGCGGTCCGTCGATATTGGATCGGTGGACCGGGCACATCAGGAATGCACCTGTGCGGGGGATGTTTTGCGAACCGCGTATTTGGATTCGCCAATAGAAACGCGCAAGCACCCACGTGATGAATCGAGCTCCGTAGTAACCAATCCACCCGGCGATTCGCATCACCAGTTGGAACCGGCAGCCGGCAACTCACCGCCACAGCGCTTGCGTAATTCGGTAAAAATTTCAAGTACAACATCGTCGATTTCACGGCCCGTAGTGTCGATGACGTAGGAGTCTGAGACGACCGCCAGTGGTGACGCGTCGCGACTCGAGTCGCGTTTGTCGCGGACTTCGAGTTCGGTCTTGGTTTCTTCGGTTGACAGTTTGTCGAAACCGACCGCGTCGCTGTCGCTCATGCGTCGCCGCGCTCGCTCTTCGTCCTTCGCTGTTAGAAACACTTTCAGAACGGCAGATGGAAAGACGACGCTGCCGATGTCTCGCCCCTCGACTACGCCGCCACCGCGTTCGGCTACCCAGTTGCGTTGTCGATTGACGAGACGCTTGCGAACTTCGGGGTGTACGCCAATAGCACTCGCCGCCTGGCCGACTTCCGGCGTTCTGATTTCATTGGTCACGTCTGCACCATTTGCCATTACACGAGGCTGCAATTTTCCATCCACCCGATCGTCGAGCATCATCAGCTTTGTCTCGACAGCAAGCTTTACAATGCCCGCCGCGTCATACAGTGGAACACCTTTTTGTTTCGCGACGAGACCGATTGCGCGATACATCGCGCCGGTGTCGAGGTATGGGAGGTCGCAGCTCTCTGCAATGATCCGCGCGACTGTTGACTTGCCTGATCCCGACGGACCATCAATTGCAATGACGGTCACCCACCGCTCCTTAGAGGCCGGCAGGCCGTGGCCCGAGCGGCCCGGCCTGATGAAGCGAGCGAAGCGAGTGGGTACACCCGTGCTCCGCACGTCAGAGACGTGGTGCCAGAGCGGGATAGTCGATTGACTCGTGACGATGGAGGTATCACGTACCGCTCCTTAGATATTTGAGATCATTGAGAAAATCCGGATAGCTGGTTGCTACAGCATCCCAACCGTGAATAGTCACCGGCTCCTTTGATACCAGACCCGCAATCGCGGCGGTCATCGCGATGCGGTGATCGAGGTTGGATTGTACCGTGCCCCCCGAAAGTTGCCAGCCGGGGTTGCCTTGAATAACGAAGCCGTCTTCGCTTGCCTGTACCGACACGCCGAGACCGGCGATTTCGTTAGCCACAGCGTCGATGCGGTCGCTCTCCTTGACGCGCAGCTCTGATGCGTCGGTCACGACTGTGATTCCCTTTGCCACGGCTGCTGCCACCGCAAGTACCGGTAGCTCATCAATCAGCGAGGGAATCTCGTCT
>JBBSGY010000571.1:0-1428 GCA_038253645.1 Acidimicrobiales bacterium | reverse complement strand
TCGTTGCTGACGACACCCTGCGCAGTGCTGTCACATACAAATTATTGATCGTCGGAGAAGCGGCAGCTCGTCTCTCGGACGACGTAACCGAACGCTGGACAGACGTGCCTTGGTCGCAGATCATCGGATTCAGGAATCGCATCGTGCATGGCTACTTTGCAACTGACTACGACATCGTTTACTCCGTTGCGACGCGCCAATTGCCGGATCTCCGTGAGAAAGCGCATTCGATACTCGGTGAATTGGGCTAGCTCAGTTAGTAAGACCGACTTGATTGGCATTACGCTTCGGGTAAATCTTTGGCGTGTCTTTGTCGTCCGTGAAATCAACTTCCGCAATTTCTTACCGACCCGCCGCAGTCAATGACGGTCGAACCATCACGGCATTGGTGGCGTATTCGTTCAGCGGCGACTCGCAAGCTTTCGCCCCTTCAACAGGCTACTGGCAGTTATGGTTGGCAAAGAGCGCCCGATGCCCCGAGTCGAGGGTGGTACACCGTCGCTCAGGCACACACAGTTGATCAGGGTGTGACAAGGCGAAAAGTTTACATTTGCCACAGGAGAAATGTGTCAACGTCACGGCCGAAATTGAGGTCACTGCCTAAGCAGGGGATCTTCTGCGTAGGATTCGTGTCCCTTCGTTCATCCGCAATCGACCACTTTCAGGAATCCGTAACCGAAGCCAAACTTCGCATGGATCTTGCGCAGTTCGTTTACGACCTCGTGACGCAGCGGGCATTACGCAGAAAGAGCTTGCTTCAAGAATGGTCACGACTCAATCAGCGATCGCACGCCTCGAAGGCGGTGGTATCAATCCAAGTGCATAACTACTGCAACGACTCGGCACTGCATTAACGTGCGACTGGTTCTGAACGTTGAAGTCGCGTCGGCGTGACGCGAACTGATGTTCATGATGTTTCCGTCCACGCCATGTTCAATCATTGAACGGACCGCTGCCGAGGCACCCCAGAAGGTGCCACTCAAGTACACGGCAACGCAGCGATCGTATTCTTCAGCGGGAATGTCGTGGACGCTTCCCGAAGTACGAAAACCCGCGTTGTTAACCCAACACCGAAGAGTCCCGAGTTCGCCGGCACGGCGCGCCACTTGTCCATGAAGGCCTATGTCCGCAACATCACCCTGGAGTCCGTGGAATCGGTCGCTGTCCAACTCGCGTGCTCGTGATTGCAGACTGTCGTTGTCAATGTCGATGCCGATGAGTGTCCAGCCGGCGTGCAACATCTGCCTGGTAATGGCAAGACCGATGCCGCTTGCACTTCCGGTGACAACACATACGGAGGCACGGCTTTGTGACGGCGCGTCAGGCTGAGAAGACATTCGCCAAGCCTATTCCGCGAAGCGTTCTGCAAATGGGGTCTAGTCAAATTTCAACCTCAGCGTGCAAGGACCTTGCAGCACAATCAGCGGG
>JBBSGY010000570.1:0-1446 GCA_038253645.1 Acidimicrobiales bacterium | reverse complement strand
GATTGTCTGGGACTCGAAATCACGACACAACGTCGTCGACTTTCGGATTGATGTGTAACGTGATTTATTGCGGCGAATTCGGTCAGGGAACATCGGCATTGGACTATCAGCTTGCGTCGAGCGCAACACGTCTATCTGTCGATTGTGATGCCGGCGATCGACCGTCCGGACGAAGCCAATCGACGGCTGACGCCAAACGTTGAAAAACGCCGACTGAGCACGGAGACTGTATGGACTACACACTCGCACTCCTTTTCCCGTTTGTGATTCTCATCCCACTCGCCTACGTCATTGGTTCTGACGTGAAAACAAAGGGTGCTTCGCGGTCGCTTGTGATGGGAACGGCCATCGTGATAATTATCTTCTGGCCGCTAGGAATCTACATTTGGGGCTCTATACGCGGTCGCGCGCGAGCGATCGCCGTGGCGCCGGGTGGACGTCAGTCGTGGGTTGATTCGAAAATCGCGATTAACATGAAACCAGAGTCGTAACTGATAGGGCGCGTCGAAGGTTATGACCAAAACAGCCGGCTTACAGTGGTGAACAGCTCGAACCTCACCTACGACAATGCAAACAACATCACCAAGACCCAAGACCCGTTGGTTCAACGAACAGCGCGTTTGTCTATGACCAGGCAGAAGGCCTGAGTCAAATACTCAGCGACGGCAATAACTCCTATGTCTATGGCCCAGGAGGAATGCCGGTAGAGCAGATCAACGGCACAACAGTGACGTATCTGCATCAGGACCAACTCGGCTCGACGCGTGTGCTGACAGATCAAAACCGAAGCGTTTCAGGTACGTACTCCTACAACGCATACGGCACAACGAACTCACACACGAACCAATTCGACGCCATTGCAGTTCGCCGGGCAGTACAACGACGCCGAGTCGGGTCTGTATTGGATGCGTGCGCGCTACTACGACCCGACAGCAGGACAGTTCGTAAATGTCGACCCGATCGTGTCCACAACGCGTGCACCGTATTCATACGTCGGTGGAGATCCGCTGAATGGGTCTGATCCGAGTGGACTATTGGGTCCTTTCGGAAGTACCTTTTCGCCATACAACTACGTTGGCGCGCAGAGTGGCTGGAATCCCGTAAGTCGATTCGTGCAAGCGGGCATATCAGCCATCAATGATGTGTCGAACACGGTTCATGACACTCTTTATGGAGGACCAAATGGACCTTCTGGCACCTACTCGCTGTGCGCTGGATCAGGCGGAGTTATTCCGCCACCGATACCACTTGGTGCATCCCTGTCCGCATGCTGGAATTGGCAAAATGGGTTGGTAGGCGGGTTCACTCATGGCCGAGAAAGTGTCACGGACAACGTGTTGACTGGCACGCCTTCACTGGGAGCCAGTGTTTCATTCGGATATCAATCTGGCTGCCTTGACCAGGTTGAAGGTTGGAACAGTGTCCTTGGCGGTGGTCCTCCACTGG
>JBBSGY010000569.1:0-1460 GCA_038253645.1 Acidimicrobiales bacterium | reverse complement strand
CGAGGGGTTTAGAAGTTCCTCAATCCTGTTCCTTACCCGTGCGCGTCTCGCGGATCTTGCTCTGGACTCGATAGCGGTTCTCCGTCAGCTTTTCAAGCCATCAAATGCCGATTCCGACCCACATCGATGCCGGAAGACCCCCATTTATGCACTTGCCTGAATAGTCGTAAGCAACACGCGTGCCGTCACCGAGTCGGTAATAACGATCTGGCCGGTCTGAACGCACGATTGTGCTGTACGCCGAGCTTGGCGCTTTCGCACAGGTCTGCGTTACCAGGCCGTTCGTCCAGTGAGCAGATACTTGCTTTGCGGACAACGCGCTTGGATAAATCGCGACTTCGTCGATGTCACCGTCGACCGCAGAATGGAGTTGCCGGCCTGCACTGACCGTCGGACTTATGTTCACACCCTGGCGAGAGCCAATCGCAGTTCCGTCGATGTAAAGCGTGGTATTTCCACTCGCATACGTGACAACTGCGTGGTGCCAGTTGCCGTCGTTCGCCGCAAATGGCGTAAAGGGATACATGAAAGCGTTTCCACCGTCACTTTGTTCACTTACGCCTAAGTGCGTTCCGTTTCCGTCACGCCCGTAGACCAAGGTGAAGTTGCCATAGCCGGCAAGTACGGAATATGTGTTGTATGTCTCAGTTGTGCGGAACCAAGCTTCCAACGTTCGTTGGCTGTTCCCGGCGGGAAGACCATCCGCGCTCGCTGTCATCGCGGTCGGCGATACACCGGCGTTAGTTGACCCGTCTGCGTCGTTCACAATGGCGCCGGTGGCCTGTTGCGCCGATGGAATGCGCTCACCGTTACGACAGTTGCCCGAGGAGTCATAAGCAACGCGTCCCAATTCACCCAAGCGGTAGTACGCGCTCGCGGAATCCGCACGAACCAAACTTGCATACGGTGAAGTCGGAGTTGCCGCACATGCCGGTTGCCCATTCGCGATTGTCCAGTGCGCTGAAATTCTTTGCGCGCTGAGTGCCGATGCATAGACCGCTACCTCATCGACACTGCCGTCAACGTTGGTAACCAATGTCTGCCCACTACTGTTTGTGCCTGTGAGGTTGAAGGCGTCGAGCGAGGCAAGCGCTGCCCCGTCGAGGTACAAGCGCGTGCTGCCGTTTTCGTAGGTGACCGCAGCATGGTGCCAATTGCCATCGTTCACTGCGTACGGCGTGAACGGGTCGAGGTACGGGTTCGACCCGTCGGAGTTCTGGCTCGCGCCAATGTGAGTGCCGTTGCCATCACGGTTGTAAATCAGCGTGAAGTTTCCATAGCCCGCAATCGGCGTGTAGGTGTTATACGTCTCGGTCGTTCGGAACCAGGTTTCAAGTGTGCGTGCTGATGTTCCCGAGGGGAGTCCATCACCACTCGCAGTCGCTGCAAGCGTCACATCTCCCCTACCCGTCGAGGCGTCCGAATCACCGACGATCGCGCCGCTATCGCGTGTTGTCGCT
>JBBSGY010000568.1:0-1464 GCA_038253645.1 Acidimicrobiales bacterium | reverse complement strand
GCCGACATGCTCGACAGCGCACGACGAGTTCTCACGGCATCGGATTTTCGACCGACTCGCAGTTCAGGGCACAGTGCTCAAGAAATTCAGATCATGCAGCTCGCGGACGAGCGTGCAGCCTCATAAATGGCGAAAGTCGAGTTACAAAACCAGAACGATCAATTCCATGTGTCACGGTGGACTGGATGTCGTGTTGTATCTCCGGTTACAACAATCATACGTCCCAGATCTGCAACCCGATACGAGGGTGACGATGAGTTGCCTCGAGGTTTTGAAGTATTGGGGCACCCGGGCGAAGGCGGCCGAGGCACTGGGCCTCGACATGCGAATCATCATTGGCGATGAAAGTTCCGGTTTTCCTGTCGACGACCTGCTCGGCTTCACTCATAAGTCGCGTCAAGCATCGCGGGAGATTATTGACTCGTACCTGTCCGAAACCGGTCTGGCACACAGGGTCGTAGTCCGGCCTCTCATCGAAGGCATGAGCGCGCGGTTGCGTTGTGAACGCCGGCACGAGACGTTGGACGCCGCGTATGACCGAATCTTGACGACTACGCACCAAGCCATCCGTGACGACATTCGTCAAGCCCGTCAATCGTTCAATTCTCAGCGTGTGGCTTTGTTCAGCCAAATCCTTACCGATAGGGGCCGCGATCTTTTCGGCCTACGGGTTCGAGATGAACCTGAGTTGCGAGAACTGCCCGCAGATGGTCTCGACTACTTGGTTGGTGCAGTGGCACAATTCAACTCATTGCTCAGCATGCGGACCATCGTGAGAAGATTCGTGATGCATGCTGAGTCTGACGAGTACCCGGAGCTCTGGCATCCGTCGCGTCGCACGCTCCATATGGGAGTAACTAGATCCTCGCGTCGCCCTTCACTCCTCGTGATCGGCAGACAGTGGAAGGGACGATCTGTAATGCCCGCGTACGGGCTGCCTGTCTTCGACGACGCGAAGCGTTGCCGAGGTCTCGTGCATCAACCCGAGTTAGTCGACTCTGACGCACTGCACGTCATGCATATTGACGGGAAGGCCGTGTGCGCGATCGTGCCCTAGCGCGCACGGCATGTTTGGTACTTTTGCAGAAGCGACTGCATGTGACGAGCAGGTGCAGAAACTTGGCATAGCCTGAGACAAATGTCATCGACGGCGCCAATTATCGCCAGCTATGCATCGCAGATCCGTGATGTGACACACGCACTTGGAATCACGTGCCCCGAACTTGAGACTCAGCTCGCGAAGATCGAACATTTGAGAGCAACGAACCAACATGTTCACCCGACGATCGGCTTGCGCGCCTTTCGCGGGGATATACCGCTCTTTTTTGGGGCTCCCGGCATCGATGTGGGTCAAATCTAGGGATCCGCGGCAGCGAGGCGCTCGTGCGGAAGGACGTGGGTGATCGGTCCAAGCGTCACCATGACGAGTGCGAGTGCAGCCTTCGCCGAGTGGAATCCATATGC
>JBBSGY010000567.1:0-1474 GCA_038253645.1 Acidimicrobiales bacterium | reverse complement strand
GCTGCGACGCCGTTACATTCAGTTGCGCGTTGCCAAAGCCATCTATCCAAACAACGTCTGCGTGCAATACGCCATCTTTTTCGCCACTGAATGGAATAAGCCCGGGAACCAGCGTTGCCGGGTCGATTTCAACTCCAACTTCTTCGAGCGAAACGCCGCTGCAAAGATGAGCCGCAACCGGCGCAAAAACATCGCGTCCGGAAAATGTCGTACTTGGCGATGCCAACCAGAGTTTCGCTTCAGTGAGTTCAAATGCGCGGGTTGCCCCGCCGACCAATGCAGTAACGGGTGCGAGCAATCCGTTGTCAGGCCCGATAAGGACACTTTCTCCCTTACCCAGCTCGACTGCAATCGGTCGCCTCGGTGTTCCCGTTCCGGGATCAACTACGGCAAGGACGACTCCCGGCGCAAGGTAATTCGCTGCTCGCACAAGTGTCAGCGA
The DNA here is from genome assembly GCA_038253645.1 of Acidimicrobiales bacterium. Lineage (GTDB taxonomy): Bacteria > Actinomycetota > Acidimicrobiia > Acidimicrobiales > JBBSGY01 > JBBSGY01. The sequence continues at coordinate 1,032 of JBBSGY010000567.1, read as the reverse complement.
ACCTGCGCGCACATCGAATGGCGGAATTGCGTGCGTTAAGTCAAGCACGACCGCATGTGGTGCAGTCGATCGGATAACCGACTTGCATACTCCTACGAACTCATCCGCTGCGCCATAGTCGGATAGAAATGTGATCGTGTCGTAATGCGTCACTTCGCCGCTTCATTCATGATTGCAAAGCTGCGCCGCGCTGCTGCATCGACGGCATCGCTCACGATAGAACGGATGTCGCTGTCGCGAAACACAGCAAGACCTTCGATCGTCGTGCCACCTGCAACTGCAACTTTGTCCAGCAAGTTTTCTGGCGACTCAATGGCAAGAACGCGCGCTGCACCTTGCACAGTTGCGATAACAAGCCTCCGCGCAACCTCGTCCGAAAGCCCTGCGTCGACGCCGGCATCGATCAATGCACTCACGAATAGAAACACGTATGCAGGTCCACTTCCGGCAAGACCCGTAGCGGCGTGAATATCGCTCTCATCGAGCTGCACGACAGTTCCGACGCTCTGCATAATCTCGTCTGCCCACGCGCGCATGTCGTCGGTTTGCGCACAAACTGACGTCGCTGATTTGCCGACAAGTGCACCGATATTGGGCATTGCGCGAGCGGCCGGAACGCCGGCGATCTCATTGAGTTGCGCGACAGTTTTTCCCGTTGCAAGAGAGAGTATGCGCTTCGCTCCGGCGGCCACGGCAGCTCTCGTGGCAGCTTCAACGTCAGCTGGGCGCACGGCGATGATTGCGCCCTCGCACGGAACAGGTTCGACGACCACATCCACAGTTGGAAACTCATCTCGCAGCAATGTGTGACGTTCGGGCTTGTGGTCGACGGCAATGAGATCTGTGCGACCAGCCGAAACGAGTCCACGTAACAAGGCTTTACCCATATGACCAACGCCGATGATCGAAAGCACCTGCGTCAAACTAGCTGTCAGAGGGCTAGGAGCCTGGGTCAGTAATCAGGATTCGCATCGGCGAGTCACAGTGAGTGCTCGCAAGGCGAAGGTTCTCCGTAAGTGCGGAGCACTTTCG
>JBBSGY010000566.1:0-1508 GCA_038253645.1 Acidimicrobiales bacterium | reverse complement strand
GTCAACAGTGCATCGTTCGCCAAAGAGGTGAATGGTCTTGATACGGGCTGGCTCGTTGTTGACGTCACAATCGTGAACCGCGACAAGAGTGGCCAGGAATACAACAAGTCCTTCTTCAAGGCACAAACGCCCAACGGTGAAGTGCTTGACCCGAGTTATCTTTCGATCAACGGCGAACTCAGCGATGGACAACTCGTCAACGGAGGAAACGTAACCGGCAAGGTGTACTTCGAAGTCAACGACCGCAAGGACGACTTCTACGTCATCTTCAAGCCCGACACGTTCGACACAACCCGAGGCATCTGGAAAGTGAACATTTAGGCACTTTTCTGAGACCGAACGTAAAGCACGCTTGACACCAGGCAATCAGTGCGCAACATTGTAGATGTCAAGTTTGTTTTACACCCCAGGAGTTCGCAATGCCGCAATATCGAACCGGCGACGGCAACGTCGTGGACGGTAAAGACGTCAATTTCTTTGATTCCGAAACAAAACAAGCACCATCATTGAAGCGTGACTGGGCAATTGACGGTGTGTTGATACTTGCACTGATCGCCGGATTCGCTCTCCCCCTAGGTGAGCCGGCACTCTACGCCGGCGCACTTGCAACCGTTGCATCGGTGCTCCAGCTCTTTTGGCTCGGAATGTATTTGTATCGGTCGTTACGGCCGAAGGTGGAGGCAAGTGGACCACGCACCACGCAATCGATCGCCCGCTCGTTTCCATCCTTCCTCGTTATGGGCGCAGCACTCATTCCGCTGAGCCACGGAACCCACTTGTTCGGTGCTCTCCTCGCTTGGGGAGTGCTTCAAACATTGATAACCACCGTCGCCGTCGAGGCACTACTCGCACACCTACACCGGCCATACGACAGCATCGAGAATCGCGCCGAACGTGACGCGGCAGCTTTGTGCTTCCTAGGTCTGTGGCCGGTGGCATATGCCCTGACAGTGGCGGGCACTGCAAACGAAGCAATTCCAAACCTTGTTGAAATGTATGGCTGTATTGCAATGACCGTCGGGTTTCTCACGCTCCGTAATGCCTTGATTCAACACCGCTCATAAGGACGCTCGTGAACAACAATCTCGCCGTTTTACGGGCTGAAGAAAGCATGACGCAGGGCGATCTCGCAAGTGCAGTCGGAACTTCACGCCAGACAATCATCTCGATCGAAAAGGGTCGTTACGATCCGGGTCTCAAGCTTGCGATGCGGCTCGCGCAGGTGTTTGACGTTGCAGTCGAACAATTATTCAATCTTGATGACTAAATAGATACTCCGGCAAAGGCTCGGAATGCACAAGGCTGAGCCGGCGCGTGGTGCGGGTGAGTGACACGTAAAGCGAACGCAAGCCCGAGTTGTTTCGCGTGTGCTCTCTTGAGGCGCATCTAGCCCGAAGAGCTGAATCAATTCACCCAGTCAGAATCCGAAGAGCCACCTAATTCTGTGTACGCCGCAGCCGAAACACCGCCGACGGGAAGTTGTTGGTAACTCGGCGATACTGAACTGC
>JBBSGY010000565.1:0-1538 GCA_038253645.1 Acidimicrobiales bacterium | reverse complement strand
GGCGGCCTCGTCACTTGCCAGCAACACCGATTCAAAGACGGGCTTGACCAGATCTCTCACATCAGCGCTGTGAAGATAGAGAAAGCGCAGTTTCGAGTCCGCTTCGTCGTCGCCGGGCAGGATCCACTTCGCAGGGTCCCCACACACGACGTCGGCGCCCAACTCGCTTATCGGTGGGTACCCGATCGCACCGGCGTGTGAGTAGTCGGCGATCAGAACAGGACAGTCAGGACCGAGCCGGCGACGCAAATTGCTGAACGTGCTGTCGACAGGTAGTGGAACACCCTGGCAAGACACCACGCTCATGATGAGCGCGCACGTGGACCGAGAATCTTGGAGTGCTGCGTCAATTGCGGCTTCGAGCGACGTTCTTTCGGTCAGCGAGTCGATAACAGACACTTCGGACACGAGCGGGAAGCTGTGCTTTCCGTAATAGTCGTGGTCGCTCAGGATCACGTGTTCAACCTTCAGTCTCGAAAACAAAGGCCACAGGCCACCGATGGCGAGACCCGGAGCGAACACAAAGTTTGAAGGGGTTCCCACGTAAAGCTTGCCAAGCAGCGAACGAAGATGATTGGCCGAGCGAATTGCCGCGACAGTGTCATGTGCCGCAGCGTCAGGGCGCTCGCCACCTTTTCGGCCCCATCGCTCGAATGCCGTCGTCCTCGGAACCTTATGCGCGCGCATTTGTCAGCAGGAGGTTACTCTGTGAGGTGCACTCCGAGGGAGCGGCTACAGCTGTTTCTCGAGAATGACATGTTGGCGGAAGAATTCCGTCCAGTCTGCAACTCGAGCAAAGTTGCCAATCGCTTCACGCCAGTCACTTTCAACAATCCGATTACTTGACTGCGGCGCTTCACCAAGAAATTCCCGATAGGTTACGACCCAGGGCACCACAGCCGCTGTTTCGTTACACGCAATGAGAGCATCGACAGCCATCGGTCCGTGATTGGAAAACACTCCGTCGAACTCGCATCCACGCCCAACAAGTCGCTCTAAGCCTTCGAGATATACATCCTTTACGGAGCTCATCTGGGAATCTAGCCAGTGAGTCGTTCGATGGCACCGAGCACGAGGCTTCCCGACATCGTGACCCCAACGGAGCTCAGCAATTTGAAATCCATGTCAGTTGCGGGGTTCTGCCACATCGCGTCGAACGGTCCATAGCGTTCGTCGATCCACGCCGGATCAATATCGCGCAATTCCTCACCTGAGAACGATCCTTCGAGCACCGATAGCTCAATATTGGTGCGCCCCAACCGTGCCGTTGCCGCTACGTGCATTTGGTAATCCATGCCAAGCCACATCAAATATCGATCGTCGATCGGTACTGCGTGCGTCTTGCTTTCCCAGAGGCACGGTTGATCGGCGGCGGGAAATGCCCAGTCATACAAAAATGGCTCCTCGCTGAATCGTGTGGGTTTGCCTACCTGAGGTCCGCCTGATCACGTGTATTTCCTCATACGTTCGTCACGTTACGTAGCGAACGAGATGGAGACAAAATGTCGCAGGAGATGCACCTGGAACTGTTCACACTG
>JBBSGY010000564.1:0-1552 GCA_038253645.1 Acidimicrobiales bacterium | reverse complement strand
TCGGCAAACGCGGTGGGCGCGCAATGAGTGACTGGGTTGTCAACGAGAACTGGGCCGGCGACGGTGTCAACGCTGAGTCCGATGTGCTCGGCAGCATCGAAGCGATGAAACATTCGAGCGGCACTGAAAAGGTCGCCGTTATTCGTGAGGAACTCCAGGCCGACATGATGGACAAGGCCTCCGTGTTCCGCACCGAAGAGAGCCTCGCCGCAGCCGACGCGAAGATCATTGAATTACGTGAGCGCTACAGCCGGGTGACAATCGACGACAAGGGTCCGACATTCAACTACGACCTCACCGAAGCACTCGAACTCGGCAACTTGATCGACCTTGCCGAAACTGTTGTACTCGGAGCACGCGCACGCACCGAAAGTCGCGGTGCTCATTGGCGCGACGACTTTCCAAAGCGCAACGACGACGAGTGGATGCAACACACTCTCGTCACCCGCGCTGAAAATGGTGACGTCAGCCTCAGCTACAAACCCGTGACCCAAGGCCCATATACGCCAATGGAACGCAAGTACTAATCAACCAGCCACTCGCGTGCGGATCGTTTGAGCCGTTTTCACGAGCCCTAGGTGCCGCTATGGCCCCAACGGCTCGTGTAAACGGCGGGTTGCGGCCAACGGGGGACCGGCTCAGTAGGTAGTCTCTCGTAAAGCATGACCACCGTAGAAAGCCCAGCCGGATCAGCGCCGGTGAGCACGCTCGTCGATGTCGAGATCCGCATCAGGCGCTACAACCCCGATGTCGAGACAAAACCGCACTGGGAGACGTACAACGTCAAGTGTGAACCGACTGACCGTGTTCTCGAAGCGCTTCACAAGGTGAAGTGGGAGATCGACGGCACGCTTTCGTTCAGGCGCTCTTGTGCACACGGTGTATGTGGCTCCGACGCAATGGTTATCAACGGTTCCAACGGCCTTGCCTGCAACATGCTGATTCAGGACGTCGGCACTAAACTTACGGTCGAACCGATTCGCGGTCTGCCGGTGATCAAAGACCTGATCGTCGACATGGAGCCGTTTTTTGCGCAATACCGTTCCGTTTTGCCTTACCTCATCAATACAGGCGACCCCGGATACAAAGAGCGCCCGCAAAGCACTGAGCAGCGCGAACGCTTCGACGACACCACCAAATGCATTCTTTGTGCCGCCTGCACGACCTCATGCCCGGTTTTCTGGGGCAACGACAGTTATGTCGGCCCGGCGGCCATCGTTCAAGCTCACCGGTTCATCTTCGACAGCCGAGACCAGGCGACAGAGCAACGGCTCGACATCCTCAATCAGAAGTCCGGCGTCTTCAAATGCCGCACGGCATTCAGTTGTTCAGAAGCATGCCCTCGGGGAATAAAGATTACGAAAGCGATCGGCGAGGTAAAGACTGCGATTGTCAAGGATCGAATTTAGCGTTTTCCCTGTTGGCTAATGCGGAGTGAACGCGTCATAATTCACAGACAACTTCTTGAAGTTTTTATTTGGGTGTCCAGAGGTTGGAGATGGAAGTTCATGGAGCATCTCGACGTTAAATCACGTATGGTCCAGATTGGTTC
>JBBSGY010000563.1:0-1584 GCA_038253645.1 Acidimicrobiales bacterium | reverse complement strand
CTGCGATGAATAGTTCGGCCAAGCACAGGGAAAACTTAAGCCGTCGACGCGAAAAGTATTTCGGACCGTCGACCGCCTGTGGCGTCTTCGAATTTGGAACACAACCGGCGTGCTGCGATTCTTCTTGTTATGTCGACTCCAGCGCCCGGTCTACCGGCTCCACTCCTGACCTCGCTGCAAGTCAAGGGCGATCGCGGACAGCGAGAGCGGGCGTCCAAGGTGATCGGCAGGGCGGTCGAGCTTGCGGACATCGTTGCGGAACGGGTCGCGAGTCTGCAACGCCGGGTCGTGAGACCTCTGGGTATGGTCCGCTGTACGACACCCACGGCGCATCAATCTTGGGCACCGTCGGAGGGGTGGCTCTTGGAACTGGCTTCAGAGGCTTCACCGCCGGAGGTGGCTCAACCTTATTGAACCTTGTCGACGGAGTCCTTCTGGCTGCTGGAATAGCAAGTCAAGACGGCGTGGTAGAGATTGCTCGATCTTCAGCTCTACGACGAGACGAAAGGGCTGTTCCCGACGATGTCGCACGGGCTGCACACGAGTTACGGCATGCCTTCGAGACCTGGCGCGGTAAGTACGCGCCGACTATGCCCGATGACGCACTCACTGACGTGATGAAGGCAGTTGTTACTGACAGTCAGGGCGTCAAAGCAATGTCAATCACGACAGGTCCAGATACAATGGGACGGTAAACCTGAAGCAGGCGCCCGTTAACCCAGCTTTGTGAGTGTGTGCGGCGCGACGAAGGTACCGATGTCTTCACCCTTGCAGATGGCGGTCATGGCACCGACGTCGTCGAAGTCGAAGACGTGCATCGTTGCGCCGTGGTCGCGCGCAAGGATGAACGCGGCTTGGTCCATCACTTGCAGGTGGTTGTCGATGGCGTCGTCGTACGTGACCGACGAGTAACGCTTGGCGGAGGAATCGGATCGCGGATCAGTCGTGTACACGCCGTCGACGCCATCTTTCGCCAGCAAGATTGCGTCGGCACCAATTTCGAGTGAACGCTGAACGCACGTGTAGTCAGTCGTTAGAAACGGCTGACCATTGCCACACGCGAGAACGATGACCGAACCCTTGCTGAGGTGATGAATTGCGCGCAGGCGAATGTATGGCTCAGCGAAGTTGTCCATCGGGAGCGCCGTCATTACGCGAACATCGGTGCTGCCCTTGGCAGTCAGCACGCCACGCAGAAATAGGCTGTTGATGACGGTTCCGAGAAGGCCGATGTGATCGGCCTCGACCCGGTTGATGCCCCAGTCTTCGGCGACCTTGCCACGAAAGATATTTCCGCCGCCCATGACAACAGCGACTTCGATGCCGAGGTCACGTACTGCGAGAATTTGGTCGCCAATGTGGTCAAGTGCCTCGGACGAAACTCCAAACCCCTCTTTGCCTGCCACTGCACTACCGCTGACCTTGAGAAGTACCCTTTTGTAACGGGTCTGTGACTTCTGAGGCTCTACTCGATCACTCATGGGCGGCCACGGTAGTTCGCCCTGGTCGTGAGGGCAGCCCGCAGGGGGTCAAGACCGATTCTGAGATGGTTCTCAGCCGGCTCACAAGATTCGTGGTGATGGT
>JBBSGY010000562.1:0-1604 GCA_038253645.1 Acidimicrobiales bacterium | reverse complement strand
GATGTATGCCTGCACGACGCGCCAGATCGCTGATCGGCTCGTCCAAAACTCGCGTCGCAAAAATAAGGACGGCCTCTTGCTCGGTCACGCTGCCCGACCGAATTCCGTCATGCAGTAGTGCCGCGACTTCGCGGCTGCCCGACCGGGTTACGGATCGATGATGACCAAGGGAAACCGGATCAACGGGTTCAACATCAACAATTCGTCGTCGCAATAGTGACGTTTGGTCATTATCAAGTCGCGCTTCGAATTGCACATCGGCCAACTTGACCGCTGCCGGTGAATGCGGACCGACCCGACATTGGCGAGCGCGGACAATAACGGCATTTTTCACCGCCAGTTTTCGGACAACCACGGATGTTGGAAAACGTTGGCAAATGCGCCCCGGGAGTGCCCCGTAAATCCTCATACGGCCTCAACGTTGGTCGCCTGTCGATGACGCCAAGGCATTGTGGATGTAGCGAAACTACGTGGCGAGCAACTCGCCGCCGTGCTCTCGTTAATCGAACCCGGCGGTGGCGCTGGGCTCGCCGACGAAAACCTTCAGCAGTGACACTTCCGATTCGAATTCAAAGAACTCAAAGAGAAGTACGCGGCATAACCCGAAATGGAACACGACGCTACCCTCGTCACAGGGTCATCGTCAAAGTCGCTTACATGAAACGGCTCCAGGAACGCAGATGGTGGATTATCGCGACGGCAACGCGGCGTCTGCGGTGTGCCGCATCTGTAGCGAGATGCAGTGACGCTTGATACACCCCAAGAGTGCGCGCAAAAACAGGAGAGTCAACACGGTTTGGCCTTGTTGTGTCGGTCGGTGTTTACAAACCGAATAGCGTAAGGGATCGCATAGGGTCACGACTCACCGAGCGCAGTCCTCTTGCGATGTTTGTCTCGCCTGCGGTTGCGAGGTTGCGCAGCGATGCCATGACTCGAGGTCCTGACTTTTTGCGGACCTGAGAGTGGTCTTCGTCGAAGGTCACATCCCGAATGTAGTGAACGCGATTGCCAGGTAGGCCCAGCGCATTACCGCGCCGGGCCCCCCTCAGAACCGGACGTGCCACTTTCACGGCATCCGGCTCAAGCAAGCCCTAATAGCTCTCAGGTATGCAGAATTGCAGTGCTCCTGCCGTCGATAGGTCGAGGTTGGCAGTGAGCGTGCACGAGGCGGTTCCTGATCTGATCCGACTTCCCGGTTTCCCGAAAAACGACAGCACGTTTGGCAATCGCTTTGCGGGTGGTCTTCATCCACAGTTCCCACTCTTGCGGGCTCTGCGGCTGGTGTTCAGCGTGCAACAAGAAGTCTCCGCACAACGGACATCGTCCACCTTGAGTTTTGAGCATCAAGACAGTCGGCATATCCATTGGCGGAGGTGATTTCTTGCAACGACGCTGTTGCCAGTATTGCTTCAAGGTCGGGTCGTCTGGCGACGACCGGCCTTTGACCATGGTGTGTCGGACGATCTGGCTCTTCGCTAGATCGTGTGGGTAGCGGAGAGTGGTCGTGACAATGTCGGAAGCGGCAGCTTTCCGGCGATGAGATACACAATCGTGATCATGTAGCGCTTGTTTCGGTAACCACGAGCCCGTGCTTTGGCCGCTTG
>JBBSGY010000561.1:0-1630 GCA_038253645.1 Acidimicrobiales bacterium | reverse complement strand
TTATCTGATTCAGAAGTGTGGACTTACCTGCATTCGGACGCCCGACAATGCTGACGAAACCTGACTTTCCGACCTCTGTCAATCGTCGTCTTCGGTTTCATCTTCGTTGTCATCTTCTTCGTCGTCCTGCATGGTCGACCAAACCGTCGAGGGAAGTTCCTTATGAAACTCGTCCAACAAAGCTTTCTCGCGCTCTTCCATAACTCGCGCTTCTTCTTCGTTGTCGTGATCCATCCCGAGTAGATGCAGTAAGCCGTGCACCAAAAGCAACGCAAGCTCGTCGTCGAATTTGCCGGCATGCTTTGGCGCGTTTCGCTTTGCGACAGCAGGACAGATCACAACGTCGCCGAGCAACGCCACCGGGTCGCCCTCATCATCGTCATTTGCACCGCCGGGGCCGTTTCCTCCGGAGTCTGGTTGGCGCCCACCGCCGGAAGGCGCTTCGTCGATGGGGAACGACAAGACATCGGTGGCGCCTGTCTTCCCCATGAATCGCTCGTTCAAGTCTGCGATAGACTTTTCGTTGACGAACACAACGGAAACTTCGATTTCGTCACCGACTTTTTCGGCAGTAAGAACCTCATTTGCGAGTCGCAGCCACCGCGTCGTGTCGACCTTTTGGTCATCCTGCTCGTCAGCTACAAACACTACGGGCACTACTTCTTCTCCGTCGCGTTTTCATACGCGCTTACGATTTCTTGCACGATACGGTGACGCACGACATCTCTGTTGTTGAGGTGAACGAATTCGAGATCTGGCACGTCTTTGAGTATGGCTTCAATTCCCGACAGCCCCGAACGGCCAACCGCAAGATCGACCTGGGTGACATCGCCGGTGACAACGGCTTTTGAACCGAAGCCGATGCGAGTGAGAAACATCTTCATCTGCTCAGGCGTGGTGTTTTGCGCCTCGTCGAGAATGATGAAGCTGTTGTTGAGTGTGCGGCCGCGCATGAATGCAAGCGGCGCAACTTCGATCGCGCCACGCGCCATCAGCTTGAGCCCCGCGTCGGTTCCCAACATGTCGTAGAGCGCGTCGTAAAGGGGACGCAGATAGGGATCGACCTTCGCCATCAAGTCACCCGGCAGGAAACCAAGCCGCTCTCCTGCTTCGACAGCAGGACGGGTGAGGATTATGCGCTCGACTTCTTTTTGCTGCAATGCGTCCACGGCGAGTGCGACTGCGAGATACGACTTACCGGTACCGGCCGGGCCAATGCCGAAGGTCACGATGTTCTTTGCGATCGCGTCCGCATACTGTTTCTGGCCTGCCGTCTTGGGCCGAACGGAGCGGCCGCGTGACGCGTGCATGACCTCCGATGTGAGGACCTCACTCGGGCGCTCATCAGCGCGCAACATTTCAACGGTTCTGCGTATTACTCCAGAATCAACCATTTGACCCTGTTCCACAAGCACAAGCAGTTCGCCGAAAAGCCGGCCGACCAAATCCGACTCGTCACCGTCGATCACGATCTCGTTGCCTCGCGCAATGATGCGCGTGCCATCGAACATCGATTCGATGACGCGCAGGAGCTGGTCGCGCTGGCCCAGCAAACCCACCATCAGGTGATTGCCGGGAACGGTGATCTTGACATTGTGTTGGGTCACAGGTGTTGGGTCACAGGCGTTCT
>JBBSGY010000560.1:0-1641 GCA_038253645.1 Acidimicrobiales bacterium | reverse complement strand
TCAGCGCAATGGTATTGAAAGAACGCAAGCGTCTTGGACGAAAGGTGGTTGCCGGAGTCATCGCGGTGATCGCCGGAGCAATGATTCGGCCATGACCGGAGTATTGCTCGCTGTCGGCGCATCACTTGCTTACGCCTTCTCCGCGGTTGTGGGCGGAGTAACGGGTCGTGCAGTGGATTCACGAGTTGCATTTCTGTTTACGCAGGCGATTGGCGTTGTGTTGCTGATCCCTTTCGTTTTGTCTTTTGGTGGGCACGTCGAAGTGGCCGACATTGGTCTGGGCATTGTTGCGGGAACGCTTTCGACGGTGGGCACCGTCACGAACCTGCGCGGGCTCGCTGCCGGCAAGATGGCTGTAGTGAATTCGCTGTTTGGCGTGATGGCGGGTTGTGTACCGGTAGTAGCGGGGCTAATTCGGGGGGAACGACCCGGGACAATCGCTTTTATCGCAGCCGGACTCGCGCTGGCCGCCATTGTATTGGTGGCGCAAGCTCACAGCGGTGTAGACGGCGCGGTTGCCGGCAAGTTGTCAAAGCCAAACCGTCAAGGTCTCATCGCGGGTGTCTGCATCGGCTTGCAGTTCGTCGTAATGAGTTTTGCGTCATCAGACACCGGCCTATGGGTACTGCTTACGCTTCGAATCGTTACCGTGACCTTGTTGCTGCCGATGTTGCGCGGGGGTGTCCCTACCGGTCTGCCGTGGCGGAAGCTCTTCGTGCTGAGCGCGCTGTTTTGTGCGGGAGATGTGTGCTTCGTCGCATCAACACATCATGGAGATCTCTTGGTCTCTGGGGTGATCGTTGCGCTCGGTCCGGCGATCGTTGCTTTGATAGCGTGGCTGGTGCTCAAGCAAAGGCTCAACCGCCAGCAGTTATTTGGATTCAGTGCTGCGATGGCGAGCATTTTGTTGTTTGCCATTGCCTCCGCGTAGCGCTGCCAGAACGGTGCGTTTCAGCGCGACGAATTCGTTTGATGTAACAAGGGCCGCGTCGCGTGGTCGCGCGAGTGCGACATCGACATCGGCAATCAAGCGGCCCGGACGACTCGACATAACAAGAACGCGATCCGCGAGCAGCAATGCCTCTTCGACGTCATGGGTGACGAGCAATGTTGTTCGCTGGTCCGCCATCCATACGCTTTGCAACCATTCCTGCATCGTGCCTCGGGTTAAAGCATCAAGTGCGCCGAAGGGCTCGTCGAGCGCGACGAGTCTCTGCGGAAGAAGGAACGTTCGCAGGAGTGCAACGCGCTGACGCATGCCGCCTGACAATTGGTGTGGCCAGGATCGTTCAAAGCCTGCTAGGCCGAAACGGTTGAACAGTTCCGCTGCGTGCTCACGAGCGTCATCAACGTCGCCACCGGTCACTTGGGCTCCGATGACTGCGTTGTCGAGCGCACGGCGCCATGGCAACAGCGAATCGCTTTGCGGTAGGTATGCGACGGAACCAGGGCGGTTTATGAGTTGCTTTCCATCGAGACTCGCAGTTCCAGATGTCGGTGAGATCAAACCGGCCAACGAGCGGAGGAGCGTTGTTTTGCCGCATCCACTCGGGCCCAGGATCCCAACGAACTCACTTGCTCTCGCGTCGAGGTCGAGCGGCTCGACGGCGAGAAAGTTCGCAAACCGGTGTGAGAAGTTGC
>JBBSGY010000559.1:0-1642 GCA_038253645.1 Acidimicrobiales bacterium | reverse complement strand
CAACCTACGGTTTTGGAGACCGTTGCTCTGCCAATTGAGCTACTGCCCTTTGAATGGAGGTTGGTGCGACCGCCGATCGTAGCATTGCCCAGCTCGGAGAAGCTTCGCCCGTTTACAGCCCGGAAGAGTACCCCGCACTCGATTCAGTAGTACCGCAGTGAGGCGTATCGGTGTCTATTCAAGGCAAATTGTTGTTCCAGTACGAGGCGCCTGGCCCCTGGGAGCCGCCTTCGCCGGTTACAGGAACCGAAATGGTCGCCGTGATTGCCGGCGGCGAGTACGCCGGATCCGTGGTGGTCGACGGCTCGTCGCCCGAATCTGCGCTCCTTCGCATTGACGTAGCCCAACAGATGAATCTGCCCAGCGTTCGACGTCCGGACGGCAAATACGTTCGCACCGACGACTTCCTCGACGCCGTACCCGTGCCCGTGGATCAAGTCGAAGCAATACAGGCTCGCTTCCGAGCTCCCGAGCAGCTGAAAGCAAGCCTCAAAAACATTGGCGCTGTGCGACTGCAGAATGCCTTACCCACAGACACCCGAGTACGACTGGCAATTCCGGCTGTTGCCGAGCCACTGCGCTCTCGGTCAGGTAAAGACGGACTCTTGCCATGAGAACAAATGCAGGAGCACCGTCTGTCGCAACTGCGGGAAATCGCGCTTGCGTCGTTCCAGGCGGGAGCATCTCAAATCTGTCTTTGCCGAGAGCGACTTTCGTTGCACCGGCTATTCGGGCATGCTTGGTCAGGCGTAGACGGTCAGTCGTGTTCAGGAGAAACTGTGCGACAGAGGCGCTTTCGCAACGGGAGGAGATGCATTACTTCCATGGACCACGCCGGACGGAACACTCGTCACCGATGAAGCGACAATGCAGGCAGCATACGGACACGCTCGACTTTGGGGCCACGACGGCACGATTCGCGCTCCCGCCGGATGAACCGAGATGAACCGAGATGAACCCGTACGAGTCTGCGTCTGCGTTGGCCTATATGCAACAGGTCGGGCACCCCGGGGCTCGAACGCCGGCTCACGCAATGGGTGTTCAGGCGCTGGCTGAACTCAGGAAAGTGGCTGCGGATCCGCAGTAACTTCCTATGCAGCCTTCTTGTGGCGACTGCGACCACGGCCGGCAAACAAGATCGCGCCGGTAACACCTGCGCCCGCAGCGATTGCGATTGCACCGCCATAAGCGACTTTTCGATTGGTCAGGAGTGATCGAACCGCGTGACGTTCGGCATTCTCGCCAAGGCGATCGAAGATGCCGGCGAGAACACCTGGGGTCGGCTGAATGACCTGCGTCCGCAAACTGTGCATCGCACGCAACAATTTGCGGTAACTGACGACTTCTGCCTGACAACGCAAACACGAATCGACGTGTGTTCGCTCGGCGGCGCTGAGCTTGATGTCGTCGTCAACGGCACCTGCAAACTTCGGTGCGAGTTGTGCGCACATGTCACTGGATTCAGCTTGCTTCGACATCTCGATGTTCCTCTCCCCTTGGCAACAAACGGTCACGGAGCTTCTTGCGTGCCCTGTGCAGCCGAACCTTTGCCGTTACAACTGAAATACCAAGTTCGTTTGCAATCGCCTCGTGTGGAAGGTCGTAAATGTCACGCAACACAATGACTTCGCGTAGGTTCGGT
>JBBSGY010000558.1:0-1646 GCA_038253645.1 Acidimicrobiales bacterium | reverse complement strand
GATTCTCGGATGGCAACCATGTCTTAGCCTCGATCCACCGTGGAGATCTGAACGCGCTGGTCAGCGGGGGTGGTAAATACCCAAAAAGTGCCTTCCTGTAAGGGAAAATGAGGGTGTTGAACAAACAAAACCCCTCACAGGAAGGAGCACCGTTTTGGTGCAGAAATCTTCGCGCAATTTGGGTTGCATCGGAGTGACCTTCGACGACCCCCGCTCAGTTGCAAACGCCGGCCTGATCCTGCCTGCGACTCTTGCTCAGAAGCTGGGAATCAAGTCCATTGCGAATTCGATTGTCGACTTGAAGGACCGTCCTGGTCACTTCCGTCCCGGCAACAAAATCATGACGTTGGTGCATTCAATGCTTGCCGGTGGCAGCTTCATCGATGACGCCGACGTGTTGCGATCGGCTTCGACGGATCAAGTTCTTGGGCACGAGGTCATGGCACCGTCAACGTTGGGAACGTTTCTTCGTTCGTTTACCTTCGGAAATCTCCGCCAGCTCGATCGACTACACAAAGAAACACTGCGCCGGGCGTGGGCCGCAGGAGCCGGTCCTGGTAATGAAGAAATGACCATCGACATGGACTCGACCATCTGTAAGGTTTACGGCAAACAGAAACAAGGTGCTTCATACGGCTACACCAAAGTGCTCGGTTATCACCCACTGCTCGCCACACGCGCCGACACAGGTGAGGCACTTCACCTGCGGATGCGCAAAGGTTCGGCCGGATCAGCTCGCGGAGCCGGTTACTTTGCCCAAGAGACATTTCGTCGCGTTCGCAGCTGTGGCGCAACCGGCCAGTTGACCCTGAGGGCGGACTCGGCATTCTTCTCGCACTCTGTCATCGATACATGCACGACCAACGACGTGCGTTTTTCCATAACCGTTGATCAAAATCCCGCAGTGGTCAGGCTTATTTCGGCGCTGGATGAAAAGGACTGGGTCTCTATTGGCTACACAGATGATGGTGAAGCCGAAGTTGGCGAAACGAACTATTGGGGCCACCGCCTCGTAGTGAGAAGAACCCGTCTCACCGGCAAGCAAGCTCAGCTCTTTCCTGGCTGGAGGTATCACGCCTTCATCACCGACCGACAAGGCACTGCTGTCGAACTCGACGCTGATCATCGCCGTCATGCAGTTGTCGAACTGGCGATACGCGATCTGAAAGAAGGAGCAGGTCTCGAACACGTTCCATCTGGCAACTACTGGGCCAACGGAGCGTGGTTTGCAATCTGTGCACTTGCACACAACCTTATGCGCTGGACAGCATCGATCGGTGCGGGCCACGAGAACACCCTTGTGGTCAAGACAATGCGGCATCGCTTGTTCAGTGTGCCTGGACGCATGACCAAAAGAGGACGCAAGCAGCACTTGCACCTACCTACCGAATGGCGATGGGCAGAAGGTTTCATGGAAGTGCTCGCCAATTTGCGAGCGGTTCGACTCGTCACCTGACGATCGACCTCCGGCGACTTGCGAACACTCTCGCCGATGACAACATCACATCACAACGACTTCTATTTACACGCGTGTGGTTTTGCACAAGGAACCAAAATCCTGCAGCCGAACCGAATGACAGCGCACCACCGGCGCTGTCGCCATCGAAAGTCAGTCGACCTCCATTTTTCGGTGGATCGAGGCTTAG
>JBBSGY010000557.1:0-1678 GCA_038253645.1 Acidimicrobiales bacterium | reverse complement strand
TGCGCAATTGTGTCGGCAACCGTTCCAGTGCGCGCCCGGTCATTCTCACTGTGCGAAGTAGCCGAGCAGGAACGACTGCTCGATCGCTGGGGCGACGTACTTGGAGCCTTTGCCAACGAACGAGGAACGGTCCGACACATCATATGGCAAGAGCGTGCCTGCATTGCAGCACCTCAAGGCCAACTGCATGTTGCGCGCAAGACACCGGCACTGACGAGCTACGACGAACTCGTTGCTGACCGTCGACGTGAGGCAGAGATGCACGAGACGTCGATCACCATCTCGGTTGACCTTCGCAAGGTCCGCACAACTCGCAATCAGATCGAAGCCGGAATGGCAACGCTTTCCGATGAGCTCCGACTACTGACCACCCGACTCGAAGACGCCGGCTTCGAGGTAGACGCACCTCTTTCCGAATCAGAACTTTGTCATGCAATGGCCGTTCGCTTGGACCCTGAGCCTGGTGAGGTCTCGACTGGCCGCACACTTGCGCACCTCGTCGGAGCCGAGGGTGAACGCCGACTGCCTGCATCGTATGAACTCAAGTGGAACTGGGCCCGCACCGGCCAGAGCGTGCATCACACCTACGTCGTGCGGGACTGGTCTCGCTTGGACCTGCCGACCGACTGGATGGAGCCGCTGATCTTTGGCAGTCGGGGCACCCGCACGCTCACCTTCGTCGCTGAGCCTGTTGCACCGTCACGTTCCCGTCAACAAATCGACCGAGATGCAACCAAACTCACCACCGACGAAGCACAACGCACTCGCGCAGGCTTTCGCATCGGTGCCGAACACAAGCGCAGCGCCGAAGCAGTCCTCGAGCGCGAACAAGAACTCACCTCCGGCTATGTCGAGTTCACCTACACAGGGCTCGTCACCATCACCGCCGATGATCCCGAGGCGCTGCGATCAATTTGCCTTGACTACGAACAACACGCTGCTCAATCCGGCGTAATTCTGCAATCACTCGATGCGCGTCATGAACTCGGCCTTGCTTGCTCGCTCCCCGCCGGCGTGTCACCTGCAAACAGGTGGGTATCGTGATCCGCCGCACGCTCACCAATCACCTCGACATACTTCGTCTACCAAGGCATCGTGCAACGACTGCACACCTTTGCGCGCTCTATCCGTTCGTTGCCGAAGGTGGCCTTGGTGCCGACGGTGTGTATCTCGGTGACAACGTACTTACCGGCGGACGAGGGTTCTGGTTCGACCCGTTTGTTGCCTACCAAGCAGGACTCGTCACCAACCCGAACGTCATGATCGCTGGAGAGCCGGGCACTGGGAAGTCAGCCGCCGTCAAGACCTTTCTCCATCGCTCGGCGGGCATCCTCGGCCGTTGGGTGGCAATCGCTGACCCCAAGGGCGAGTACCGAAGCCTGGCTGAAGAGCTGGATCTCGACATCGTCGATCTCCACCCAGGAGGCACGGTGCGGATCAATCCGCTCGACACTCCCCCTGACCTCGATGCCAATGCACAGGCTCGCAGCCGTTCGGCCATGGTGACCGCACTACTCGCAAGTGTGCTTGGGCGAAACCTCCTGCCAGTCGAAGACGCTGGCATTGGTTGGGCGTGCGACGAACTGTCTGGCACCGACAATCGCCCGACGCTCATTGATCTCGTCGGTCTTCTCGCGTTTCCCACTGCGAACATGGCTGGCCGAGCTCATTGCAAAGC
>JBBSGY010000556.1:0-1705 GCA_038253645.1 Acidimicrobiales bacterium | reverse complement strand
TCCCGCCCTTCAGCACACCGATGTAATTCTCTTCGGCAAGCTCCTCAGCCGGCGTCGCGACAGGAAAGCTGAGTGCGATTGCGCTCGCGACCACTGTTGTCGCGACGCTCACCAATAAAGGCGCTGTGTATCCGTGCTTGCCGATGAGCGATGCCAGGAGGGTTGCGAGAAAAATCCCTAAAAGTGAGAACCCGTGCGCTCGCCCAATGACTTTTATGTAAGTGGATTCCTGTCTATTCGCGCGCAGCTCGTCGAATACCAGCGCCTCAAACGTGCCCGATTCCAGCGCGCCACCGATACCCCAGAGAACAAATCCGGCGGCGAAACTCCAAAAGCTCGGCTCGATCAACCAGAGCGCAAACGCCGGGGCGGTCAATAAGTTCCCGAATGCAAGCACCTTGCGGCGATCAAATCTGTCGCCGAAAACGCCTGCGGGAACCTCTGATGCAAGTGATACGCCCGCCCAGAGCGCGAACAGTGCGGAGATCTGCGCGGTGCTCAGGCCATTGTCGGCGAATAGCAGCGCGTAGAGGGGGTAGATCGGGCGAAAGTCCTGCGCGAAGCAAAACGCGTAGACACGCTTGGTTGTCGACATCAGATTGCTCCCAACAGAATCAGTTAGCGACGAAATACTTCGCTTTGGGGTGATGACAGATGAGCGCGGACGTCGTCTGTTCCGGGTGGTACTGGAAACTGGATTCTTCCGACACTTCGACGTCGATGCGGTTTGCACCAACGAGTTTGGCGACTTTCACATTGTCTTCGAGGTCCGGACACGCCGGGTAGCCCCACGAGTAACGGCCGCCACGGTATTGCTGGCGAAAAAGGCCCGCAAGGGAAGGGCCGTCTTGATCGACAAAGCCCCACTCAGTGCGAATGCGGTGGTGCCAGTACTCAGCTAGTGCCTCGGCCATCTCGACGCCGAGGCCGTGCAGAAAAAGGTATTCCTGATACTTGTCTTGCGCGAACAGCTTCGCCGTCTCTTCACTGACGCGATTGCCCATCGTGACGATGTGAAATGCCGCGTAATCAACGTCTGCTGTCAGTGGACGGAAGAAGTCGGCGATGCACAAATACGGCTCTTTGGTCTGGCGTGGAAATCGAAACCGTGTGAGTTCGTCCGTGCGCGTTTCGTCGGCCCACACGACGAGCTCGTTGTTGTGTGCGTTTACAGGCCAGTATCCATACGCCACCTGCGGAACCAACACACCCGTTCGCTTTGCGTCCGCGATCGCGGTGCGCAATTGCGGGCGTATGCGATCCTTGAACTCTTCGTCGGACTCACCCTTTTGTGGACGGTATTGCCACTGGTTTCGAAACAACGCGGTTTCGTTGACATACTCCGCGATGTCGTCGAG
Organism: Acidimicrobiales bacterium; assembly: GCA_038253645.1. Classification (GTDB taxonomy): domain Bacteria; phylum Actinomycetota; class Acidimicrobiia; order Acidimicrobiales; family JBBSGY01; genus JBBSGY01. The sequence continues at coordinate 347 of JBBSGY010000556.1, read as the reverse complement.
GGGGATGCCGCGTTCGATCCGTGAGCCTATGAACGGGGGTTTGAAGATCTCATTGTCGGTTTCGACGTCGGGTGAACGCGACGGCAAAGTCGACGGGTCGACAACCGGCTTTGGTTCGCGTCTCGGTAGGTTGCGGCCGCCGAGCTTGCGGCCCCATTCGGGATCGTCAGGGCCGTTTCGCTTCATGTCCATCAACTTGTCGAGCGTGTCGAGACCCTCGAATGCGTCTTTGCCGTAGAAGACACGACCGTTGTAGACCTCGCGCAGATCACGCTCTACATATGTGCGGTTGAGCGCAGCACCTCCGAGGATCACAGGGATGTGTTGCAGCTCGCGTGAATTCAACT
>JBBSGY010000555.1:0-1710 GCA_038253645.1 Acidimicrobiales bacterium | reverse complement strand
GATCCGATAGCTCTTGATCTCGTTGTTCGCCAAAGCTGAGCACACCGCTTCGTATCGACATGTTGACTGACCTAACGGCACCGGGCAGTCCGTCCGCCTCGAGCGACACGACGGCACGGCGAACGGCTCTTTCCGTCGCACCATTCAAAATGCCGATTGACAATCCGACACCAGCAAGGTCACGAAGCAGGTCCCAAGTCTGCGCCGGGTCGGATGAACCCGGAAGCTGGCCAACGAGGTCCGTGAACAACATCGAGCCATGGAGCATCACATGATGCGCTGCTAGAAAGCCTGGTTCTGTTGGTGATCCGAGTATCGCGGCATCGAAATCGTCTGGAGTGAGGTTCGGCAATTGAACGGGCTTCAGGCCGCCGGCCCAACGTAGGAATTCCTGTTGGACCGTGCTTGCCTCCGAAAGAATCGATGCAAGTGGCACCATGGCATGGATAGGGCCATCGGCAGAGGTAGACCCGGCGACAACCCAAGCGAAGACGTCACTCGGATTCGGATAGCCACGCCGGACACGCTCAACCATGTTTCGTTCACCAAGAGACATGTAACCCGGTACGAGAGTGGCTCCCTTCGTATCGGCTCGCGCTACGGCGGTGACAAGCTCACGCCATCGACTATCGCCTAGCTCCGCCACCTGGACGGACAGCTGCTGTTCGCATTCACTAGCCCAAGTTATGTTGATCGTTCGATTTGAAGCTCGGCGTGGTCGGTGAAGTGACGGTTATGCGCCATGCCTTTCACCGAGAAACGCTTCGCAACATTGCGCACAAGCGCCGACGCCCATTGTGACGACCGGTCCTCGGGTTTGGCCGCCAGCAGTTCGGCGGTGCGATTTGCATGTGCACCGCGAGCGATCGCCAGTTCGCGCAGTGGATTTTGATCTGCCAATTACGTCCTCGAACAACTAAGGCGTGCGGTTCCACGATATCGAGGGCAAATAAATCTGATAAGTGAATGCCCGTTCGTCAGCGAGCGACGGGACCATGCGCCTGATCAACCAGGCAGTTCCTAGTCCGAAAGCCATCATGTCCGGACGCCATCCCACCATCGGTGCACCTAGCGCTTCGAACAACTTGCATCAGGCTGCATTTTCGGAACTCACATCTGCCATATCAGGGCGGGGCGTGGTGTTCTGGCCGACATTCGAATCGTGCAGACGCGCACAATCGTCAAATTATGCACCGGTAGGGTTTTTGCGCTCCCCTTGACACGTCATTCATACTCGTCGAGCGAACCTTCAAGAGAGGAGGGCCCGGAACACATGGCAAGAACAAGCGCTGATCTTTAACGGGGGACGAACGCCGATGGCGGTGACGTTGCTCATACACCTACCCGTGGGAGGTGCCATTGGCGCCTCACAGTGGTCGCCACAATCCGTGTTGAAACGGTAACAGCGACAGTGGTTCGGATCTTTGTTGCGTAAGCAGCAAGGTGAAGTTGGAACGGGAAGTAATCGCTGGAGTCAAAAACGTCAGCGGTGAATCGAGTCACTAGTGCAATCGAGCCCGCAGCTCACTTGAAGTCCCGCTTCAGGTGAGGAGAGGAAACGGAACCCTGCCTCCGAGTTGATCGAATCGACAACTCTTGGAGGTAGAAGATCAGCAGGACTGATGAAAATCAGTCGTTTGTCTGTACTAAGTGCGGGACTCAGGTGGCTGCACTGACTAATGGAGGCTACCGAAATCATTGTCCAAAATG
>JBBSGY010000554.1:0-1715 GCA_038253645.1 Acidimicrobiales bacterium | reverse complement strand
CAAGCGGCCAAAGCACGGGCTCGTGGTTACCGAAACAAGCGCTACATGATCACGATTGTGTATCTCATCGCCGGAAAGCTGCCGCTTCCGACATTGTCACGACCACTCTCCGCTACCCACACGATCTAGCGAAGAGCCACAAATTCGCCGAGTCGCTCACTCAAGATTCGCCACTCATGGGCGTCAAACCAATCCGGCGAGCGTTTCTCTGCTGAGGGTATTTGAACCGCTTGACCCGACTGCTTGTTGTGAGCCGCACCGACTCCCGCCGCGTCTTCGTCGTAAGCGGCAACGCCGCGCCTTCCGAGCGAATCTGCAACGGCAGATTTGCCCGACCCAGCAACGCCAACCACGTAGATGAAAGACACCCCGTGAGGCTAGCCAAGCGAACACGAGATGACGTTGGTTCCTTATCAGTTACCGCAGCGCTTCGGGCTGAATATTTGGCCCATTTGAGCAGCGCTTCCTGCTGCGTATTGCGTACGGCTGAAACTACAAATTGCATATAAGTGATTTGTTTCCACGGCCGGAGTGCGCGTGCCGGCAGGTACAATTCGCCATGGTCGAGAACGAGTCAATCGACGCTGTTAAGTTCTGCATCTTCTGTCGGATAGCAAACGGGGCAGAACCGTCTTGGAAAGTTTACGAGGACGAGCACGCCTACGCGTTTCTCGATCGCGGCGCTGCAACTGTGGGCCATACGCTTGTTATTCCTCGGAATCATGCTGTTGATCTCTTCGAGGTCACTAGAGAAGACGCCGGACGGTTAATGGAATCTGTCCGTGAAGTCGCGCGTTTGCTTGACGCACGATTGAAGCCGGACGGTATGACTTTGTTTCAGGCGAACAAGACAGCCGGGTGGCAAGACGTACTTCACATGCATATGCACGTCGTGCCGCGTTACGACAATGATCGACTAGTCCGACCATGGGAAGGAGGGACGCCCACCGACGAGGAGCTCGACAACGTGCTTGCGCGCATCGAGAACTAGTTGTGTGCCTGGTATGTCTGCAATCCCGCTGACGCGCCGACGAAATGCATCGTCGAACTGATGTCGAAACGCTTGTTCCACAGAGGTCGGTTCGCAAGATTTGCCCGCCTAATTCAACGTAGTCAGTCACCACGACGTTGCAGTTGAACAGGGGAGGCCTGGGCTGGCGGATCCTATCGAGTGCGATCGATTGAGGTTGGAGTAAGAGAATCGCAGAATGCTGGATTCAGAGTATGGATTGCTTTGACCCTGCAAGCATCAAACATGGTTGACTTTGCGAGCCTTGCACATCTGACCAAAAACACGGTTGTGGCGGGTAACTGGCCTGACGATGGGTCACCATTTCCGGATGATCGAAAGTAATGTTCGCTCCAGCCACTTTCAATGCCGTTACCAAGCTGGCGCTAGCTAGGGATTGCGGATTCGCCGCCGCCACCGTGACCGCAAGAAACATCGGAACTAAAAGGCGTGTTCTAGTTGTGCCATCGATGGACGATGGATTGCGGGCACACCCACTATGTGACACCCACATGGCAGTGTTGCGAAGCTGGGGTGTCAATCTGCATGAGATATCGGCGGATGTAGAAGACGAGCAATGGTGGAAATTGGTGGTTGCTCAATTTTTAAAGTTACGCGACGGTCAGTCCCTGATATTTCAGCCGACCCTGAAATAACTCTTCGATAGACGCGACAAATGCTCCGTCACCAGCAAGAATGTCGGTTG
>JBBSGY010000553.1:0-1730 GCA_038253645.1 Acidimicrobiales bacterium | reverse complement strand
ATGGTCGATCTCCGACCCGAAACACCCCGAGTTCGGCCGGTGAAGGGTCACACGCCGGTTCTCGTGGGCGTGGGGGATTGCCGAAGCTGAGACTCGAATCGGACGCTGTGGTCGGCTTACGATGAGTTCATGTTTCGCTGAGGACGGCGGCGGCGACCAAGTGAGTTCGAGCGGCTGCATGAACGGCCTCCCGTTCCGCAAGGTTTGGCGCTTTATCCCTTCGTTGACTGGACTGGAACATTCAAATTAGGCAACTTCTCGTGCACCCGAAGGGCGAATGGCTTTCGGAGAGCCAGGGCGTGTTGCATCACAACGCCACGGAGGCCACCTCGATGTCACGTCGCACGTCGATGGTGACTACCGGAGCTCAAGGACTGGGCGCCCATCAACGTGTGCTTGTACGAGGCGTCTGCAGTAGTGCACGCGCGTGACTCGCACGAAGAGGTGGCTGGATGCATGCAAGGCGAGATCTGGGACGGCATCAACCCTTGGCATCGCGACGCCGGTGTGATCGATGGCCGCGCTACGGATTCGAGGTTGTGACGCTAGGCAATTTGTTCTCGGCAGTGGCACGGTTGGAAAACAACGTGGTCACAATCGTCAGTTGCGGCGTTTCTTTATTGTCGCTACGCCTCTGTCCGTTTACGGAGGAGTGGGGCTTATCCGCGGATCGTGTTCGCACATTCCGAAAATCGAGCGGTTTGTTGTACGTCTGGACGATCCTGTGGGTCGGAAACGTCATACTTCAACTTCCCCGCTAGACGTAATCCGGCGTTTGGCGAATATTGGAATTCGAAATGTCGGGAATCGAAGTTATGAGACGGTGTCGGCAGCTCGAGGGAACTCGACATCGACTTCCGCGTTCGTCGCGGTTGTTGCCTGACAGCGGGAACTTCACCGGCTGCGTAGGAGCTTCCGATTCTTCAGAGCTCATCGGGGCGAAGTTGGTCGCTGTCGATACCGTTCTCATGGCGCAAGTCGTCCGCGCCGAGCGCGTCGGAACTCTTGCTCTTGGATCGTCTCATCAGCTCGCTTGTCGTTATGCCAATGTGCATGACGAAGAATCCCATGAGGATCGACGCCGGAAAACGCTGCCCCGCCGCACCAGCGCGTTCATATGCACTATGAGTTACGCAAGTTGTATCGCCATGGTTATGTAGGGGCCAAGGGCAAGCGAAACCCGGATGTGCCGTTCCGGCGGATCCACCAACAAGAAACGGAACAGAAAGAAACATCGCGCAAGCCCATGCGGAGAGCCACAACATCGTGACGGCGATACGCCCGTGTTTCGGAAGTCCGCCGAAAAACAATTTTGAACTCTCACGCCGTGTGAGTCGCCGGCTTCCGTACTGCATCTGCAGCCAACCGGACGGCTGGGGACCTCGGGCCTTCAGAACGGTGATACCCCATAGTTGACCGACTGCAATCAGCGGGATACCTGGAATCAACAGCAGCGGTGCGGCGGCTACGGCAATCGGTCTCTGCGTGGCAAGCGTCATAAGCACGATCGAAGCGCAAACCAGCAGACCGACTCCAGCGCCCACTGCAACGCTCTGGCCGACGCGAACTGAGGCGTTGGACTCGAGTACCCACCTCTGCCATCCATGCTGGTCGATGTCGGTGGACACGAGCAACTGGCTAATGATAAGGCCAAGTCGGTGCCGATCGGTTGCCGACGATCGTCAAAACGAGGTTCATCCGGTAAAAGATTGATGACCCCGAAACCCATT
>JBBSGY010000552.1:0-1732 GCA_038253645.1 Acidimicrobiales bacterium | reverse complement strand
TTCGAGCCGCCCGTGTACTGCTACCACGAGATTGTTCACAACAAGGTGATCGTCGATCGATTCCGTGCTCGTGGAGTGATCTTCGTCGACGACATCAAAGAGGTTCCAGCGGGTGCGCCGGTGATGTTGAGCGCTCACGGCTCTGCTCCCGACGTTGTCGAGCATGCTCAGACCTACGCAAGCGTCAGTGTGAACGCGGTATGTCCTCTGGTCACCAAAGTGCACCATGAACTCAAGGTGCGCGCCCGTAAGGGCTACACGGTTGTCTACGTCGGCCACGAGGGTCATGACGAGGCGATCGGAACAATGGCGGTTGCTCCGGATTCGGTGCGCCTTGTTGAAACTCGCGATGACGTCGAAAATCTTGTCGACCCGGGAACGCCGGTTGCTTTGCTCGCCCAGACCACGCTCAGTCATGACGACTGGTCTGATGTGCTCGACGCGACCAAAGAACGTTTTCCCGACCTTTGGATGCCCGGCCGTAGCGACTTGTGTTTCGCAACGACAAATCGCCAAGGCGCTTTGCGCGCCGTCGCCCAACGTGCTGATGCAATTGTAATTGTCGGCTCAGAGAATTCCTCGAACACGGTAGCGCTTGTGAAAGTTGCGCGTGGCATGGGCTTGGATTGTGTTTACCGCGTCAATGGTCCCGATGAAGTTCCGCGTGATCTTGCGGGAACGGTTGCAGTAACTGCAGGTGCGTCTGCGCCGGACGAGTTGGTACAAGAAGTGATCGATGCACTCGCGCCGACTGAGGGTGTCGAGTCCGTACGCGCGATTGATGAAGACGAATACTTTCCGCCGCCGCGTGAGTTGCGCGAGTTGATGGACGCGCTCTCGACGGCCTTGCTTGCCTCGTTGGGTGCGGATGCTTCTGACACCCATCCGTTGGCGCAAGACCGCCAATCAGATGCGAGCTCGGTTTTGGCCGCTCTTCAGGAGCGCTAGCCGTCATGAAACAGTGGTTGATCGTGGGCGCGAACCGGGGACTGGGTAATGCATTCGCGCGGGGTCTGCCCGAACAGGGTGATGTGGCTTGGCTCGCATCACGATCGCGATCAGCGCTGGACGGCGAACATGGCGTCGACTACCGCTGGGTCGACGTTGACTTGAGAGATCCGCCGCAAGCAGCACTGTCCGTCGCGTCGCACGTCGGCAAAATGCCTCTCGATGTCGTGATTTACAACGCCGGCTGGTGGCAACCGGATGATTTCCGCGCATTGTCACATGCATCGATCATTGATTCTCTCAACGTGAATCTTGGCGCTGCACTGACAATCATTCACGCTCTCCAAGACAACATCGTGCGCGCGCAAGGGCGTATTGTGCTTGTCGGTTCAACAGCAAGCCTCGACAACGAAGGCTCGCGCAACGTTGCATACGTGGCGGCGAAGGCCGGGCTCCGCAGCGCCGGTGGATCTTTTCGTGAAATGTTTAGAACTTTGGGCGTAGCCGTGACGTGCATCATCCCCGGTTCAATTGCAACCGACATTCCATTTGATCGCGGAGTAGATGCCGCTCTGCGAGAGCACGCCGGCACACGAATTCCAGTGCAGGACCTCGTTTGCCTTACGAAATGCGTGCTCAATCTCTCTCCTGCATCCTGCGTGAAAGAGATTGTTATCCCGGCTCTATCTGACGAGGACGCGTAAGCTCCCCCACTTATGGAGGCCCACAGCCCTTTGCACGGTTGTGTGTGCCGCACATGAGGCGTCCGTTCGTTTGGTTTGTC
>JBBSGY010000551.1:0-1740 GCA_038253645.1 Acidimicrobiales bacterium | reverse complement strand
GCTCTCCGACAGGGTGCTCCTTCAAATTCCGGGTGCCGACGGCGAGCGAACCTCGCGCGCGGGCATCCTCATTCCCGCTACGGCACAGCTGGCGAAGCGTCTCACATGGGCTGAAGTTGTCTCGGTAGGCTCACTTGTACGAACTGTCACCCCGGGTGACCAGGCTTTGTTCAATCGCGAAGAGGCATTTGAAGTCGAGGTTCGGGGCGACGAGTACTTGATCCTTCGCGAACGCGATATTCACGCGGTCGCGTCGCCACGCAATGACGGCGAAGGGACGGGTCTGTATCTATGACGACCACAACGCGATTCATTGCAATCAGCGATGCACTCGATGAAGTGACTTTCGATGGCGACGGGCTTGTGCCCGCTATCGCGCAGGAAAATGGTACCGGCGACGTATTGATGATGGCGTGGATGAGCAAAGAGTCATTGCAGCGCACGCTCGAAACCGGACGTATGTGGTATTGGAACTGCCATGGCGACACCTTGTTATTCGTCGTCGAACAGCCCGGCGGCGCTGTGTGTCATACGGGTGAGCACACATGTTTTCACCGCCAACTAGGGACACCTGCATGACCGATGAACTCACGCGCGAATATGAGGCGGTTCGCTCATCTGTTGGTGCGATGTGGATTGATCGCGACGTCCTTGCCGTCAGTGGCCCCGATGCGGAATCATTTCTGCAAGGTCAGGTAACCCAAGATGTTGTCGCGTTGAATGTCGGCGCGAGTGCGTGGTCATTTGTTCTTCAGCCTCACGGAAAAGTTGATGCACTTGTGCGTATCAGCCGTACCGCAGATGGATATGTCATTGACACAGACTCGGGATTCGGCGCACTTGTTCGTGATCGCCTCGAGAGATTCAAGCTGCGTACGAAGGTTGAAGTCGAACCACTGGATTGGAAAGTACTTGCGCTGCGGGGTCCGCAGAGCCAGTCGATCGATGCGGGCGATGCAACAATCGCAGCGAACGCCGGCTGGCCTGGAGTAATCGGCGTCGATTTGCTTGGAGCAAAGCCCGACGTTCCCAATGGCGTGAAGGTGTGCAGTCAAGATGTTTACGAAGTTCTGCGTATCGAGAGCGGCGTACCGCAAATGGGCCGCGAGATGGACGAAAAGACCATCCCTGCCGAGGTCGGGATGAATGCACGAACGATCAGCTTCACAAAAGGCTGCTACACCGGCCAAGAACTTGTCGCGCGAATTGATTCTCGAGGCAACAACGTTCCGCGTCACTTGCGATGTTTGATTCTCGAGGGCTCGGAAGACGATGCGCCGGCGCGCGGCTCACACATTGTTCCATCACAGCGCAACGCTCGTTCGCAGAAGCCGATGGGCGTTCTGAGCAGCGTCGCGTATTCACCTCGACTTCAAGCGCCTGTCGGGCTCGCGCTGATCCGTCGCGACGTGATCGTGCCTGCCGAGGGCACCATTGAGGGCGACAGCCGCGCCATCTTGTGCAAGATCGAAGCGGCGCCCTTGCTGTGATGCGCCGACCGTTCACGCTTGTGACGGCAGTATTGGTTCCGTTACTTCTTGCAGGGTGCGTTTCGTCGACGATCAAGCCGCTCCCAAATCCGCCAAAAGTAAAAACGCCACCGACCAGTTCCGACGTCCCCGACTATTCCGGTACGTCGATCGTCCCAGTAAAGGGAGCGACGACAACGTCGACGATTCCGATTCGGAGCGGCTCGTCATCGATCCATGGTCGAGTTCTTTCCGGTGGAGTGCCACTCGG
>JBBSGY010000550.1:0-1760 GCA_038253645.1 Acidimicrobiales bacterium | reverse complement strand
TGAGTGACTGTCGGCCGCATGACGATGAGCAGAAGGTCGACTTCACGAAGCACCGCATTGATTGGAGCTGAGTGGTGGTATCGACCTGCGTCCACGGTCACCGTTTCGGCTGAATCACGGAGTGCCGGCGTCAAGCGACGACCGAGCATCGAGATTGCTTGTTCGCACTGCACTGGCGAAGGCGACCCGCCAAGAATTGGAAGTTGCGTTGCGCCGAACACCTGCGTGTGGGTAGCTGCGTCAAGGTCGGCGTCTCCGTGGCGACCTGTGACGGCAAGACTCACCAGACCCTTGCCTTCTGTCGTGAGATCACAGGTTGAGATGAGGTCGCCGCCACCGCAGTCGAGATCTGCAAGCAGGGTCAATTGACGACCCGACCACGCAACCGCCAAAGCAAGCGCGGCGATGGTCGTTCCAGGGCCTTGTTTGGCAGACATCAAAGCAATAATCGGCATTACGAGCGCACCACGGCAGCGAGGTCACCGGTTGCACCAGCGGATGCAACTGCATTTGCGACTGCATCGTCAGTGGTGAAGGTGACGGTTGACGAGCCCGAAACGTCCGACACGTTGTCGATCGAAGCAACAGTTCCAATGATCGGTGCCGCGGATGCGTCGGCGGGAGCGTCCGGCAACACGAGACGCACAGAGTCGCCGGGCTTCATTGCGACTGGGTACTGTCCTGGCTTCATGAGGGCAGCAACCTTCACCTGACCGGGTCCGAGTGCTGCACCTCTCGACAAGCTTGACGGCGCAAGCAATGAACCGGCGCTCAGGTGAGTGGTTGCAACCTGACCAACGAGTTGACTGCGGTCTTTGGATGCGATGGTCCGGATGTCACCCGAGACTGAGACTTGAGCAACGCCGAGGTCTGATGCCGTGATTGCATGTCCTTGTTCGACGTCCTTCACGAGTGAAACAACGTCGGTGCGATCGCCGACACTGCCGTAGACGACGGAGGCGAACATCGCAGCAAAGATTGTTACTGCAATGCCGGCGAGCAGTTTCGTGCGACTGCGCACGATGGGCAGTGATGACGAACCAATGCCGAGTGATGAGCGTGTACGTGTAGTTGTCGATGCAGTGGTCATGATTACGGTCCTTCGGAGGGAATGACGTTCAGGGCTTGAGATTCACCAACACGCACGCCAACCGTCGACGAGCGAGCGACATTGCCAAGGTCTCCGGAGCTTCCGTCGGTGCCGGTCCAAGTTGCGTGCCAGGTAAGAGTTGCAGACAACGGGAACTCCAAGTTCGGTTGCCTTCCCGAGGTGTGGCGATACGTGTAGGTGCAGCTGGATTGCTGTTCGTTGCTTGGCTTGTCGAGCCGGTATGCCTTGCCAGGGCCGTAGCAAATATTGGTGCGTTCGTTGATGGAGCCCCGAGGGTCGCCTGAGTCCCAACGCACTGACGTTGGTGTTGCAGTGACCGTGACAGTTAGTCCATCGGCAGCTGCGGTTGCAGTAACCGGTGCCCATGCACCCGGGGCGATCCATGTCCACATCTCCATGTTGACGAGCGTGCGGACAGGAGGCGCTTCAGTAATTGCGATGCGAGGCGTCGGGATTGGTGCTGAGTCGAGAGCTTGTTGTGCAAGTGCAGCCGGGTCAACATTGCCCACCCAGTACATGCGCTCAGACAAGACTGTGTAGCGACGAATGCAGGTCTCTCGGTACCACGCGCCCTTGTTCTCCTGGTGCTGCTCGTCGAACAAGCGAACGATCTCGCCGTTGTTGTCTATTCGGAAGAGCCCCTCGACAC
>JBBSGY010000549.1:0-1794 GCA_038253645.1 Acidimicrobiales bacterium | reverse complement strand
CCTCTGCACGCAGTCGAACGTGTAGCGGAAATGGTCGACCGTCGTGTTGCAGGTGAGCCACTGCAATACGTTTTGGGGCGCTGGCAATTTCGTCAGCTGAATCTTCATGTTGATTCTCGAGTGCTAATTCCTCGTCCTGAAACCGAACAGCTCGTCAGCGCGGCATCCGAGACACTTGAAGGCCGTATAGCGCCGGTAGTCGTCGACCTCGGAACCGGATCGGGTGCAATCGCACTTTCGTTCGCGCTCGAATTTGAAGACGCCCAGGTTTGGGCAACCGACATTTCGGCGTCTGCTCTCGAAGTTGCCGCGCGCAACCTAAGCGAGCTTCCCGGTCAGGCGATCGAGCGTGTGCACCTGAGTGCCGGGTCGTGGTTTCAGGCATTACCCGATGACGTAAGAGGAACTGTTGATCTCGTCATTTCCAACCCGCCGTACGTCACTGAAAGCGAGTGGCCCGAATTGGATCCGGTTGTGCATGATTGGGAACCGAAAGGCGCGCTTGTTGCGGGATCCGAAGGCCTCGATGACATAGAGGTGATTATCGGAGGTGCTCTCGATTGGTTGAATGATCGCGGCGCACTGTGTGTCGAGATTGCTCCGCACCAGGAAAGAGCCGTGCGCAAGCTGGCATTGATCTCTGGATTTGCTTCGGCTGTGGTTGAAACGGATCTTGCTGACAGAAAACGTTGGCTTCTTGCCACAAAAATATGGGGTTCTGGTCACAAAACATGAATAGAGTTGAGCTGTGGGAATCATTTCACTGTTAGGCCCTTCTTCACTTTCAGGCCAGGCACCGTCGCGTGAGGCACTCGAGAGTGCGCTTCATGCCCTTGACAGTGGTTCCGTGGTCGCTGTTCCAACTGATACGGGTTACGCGCTGGTCGCGGATGTTTCGTACACGAGTGCTGCCGATCGTTTGTTTTCGTTGACGCGACGCACGCGCGAGTACGAGTTATCGCTTCTTGTTGCGGATGCCGAACAAGCGTTGTCAGTGTCGGTCGGAGTTACAGTTGCCGCAGAGCGTCTCATGGAAAAGACTTGGCCCGGCGCGGTGACGTTGGTGTTGCCACGCAACCCAGATTTCGTCGCCGACTTAGGTAGTGACGAAGAGACCGTCGGGGTTCGTTGCCCGGATCATCTGGTCCCGCGACTCCTCTGTGACGAAGTCGGTCCGCTAGCGACCGTTGGTGCATGCATGCATGGAACGCCTACCGCGACAACCGCGCAGCAAGTACAAGCGGTGTTTGGTGAACGCGTATCGGTCATTCTTGATGCGGGTGAACAGGCTGCGCGAGCGTCGACGGTCGTCGACGTTACGGGCAATGATCCAAAGCTTCTGCGCGAGGGCTCCGTGCTCTGGGAAGACATAATGTCAGCTCTCGGCTGACACCCGACTACTCGACGATGTCGAGGATCGAACGTATTTCATCGAGCGGCGTAAGTGGAAAACCGGGGATGCCAACGCAATTCGGGCACTCGTAACGCTGTGGTTTTTCGAATTCGTGCTCGCGAATCCAGGACGGAGATGAAAGCACCAGCGCGGTCGCTTGGGCAATGAAAGCGGCAATCGGTGGGGAACCCGGCCGGCAGGTCTGCCAAGCGTTCTCGGCTTCGTCAGGAGGAATGACCGAGAGCAACAATCGCAACGTATCGAACCGCTTAGGCGAGATCGACTGGCGCTCGCGGTGCACAACCAGCGCGCGGCGCTCGGCAATTAACAGGTCGCGGGGCGGACTCAGAAGCACCGAATGCGCCTTGTAAGCGACGCCCACCCCACATTGATGAAAATCT
>JBBSGY010000548.1:0-1799 GCA_038253645.1 Acidimicrobiales bacterium | reverse complement strand
GGGCTTCGATGGACAAGATCGCCAAGTTGCTTGGTATGTCGAATACCGACCTGCACAACGCCCTCGAGACCAAGTCGCTTGCCGACGTTGCGAAGGACAAGAAAGTGGACGTCCAAGAGGTCATCGACGCATTGGTGGATGAAGAGAATACTCGCATCGACAAGTCCGTGACAGACGGCCGCCTGACAAAAGAGGAAGCCGGCTTTCGAAAGGCAAAGACGGCAGAGCGCGTGACCAACATGGTGAATCACGTTCGTTCTGAACATGGCCCGGGTGATCAACCACCGCCGGGCCCCAACGCTTAATGGCTGGACCACACTGTTGTAATGGAACTCCGGCCGGCCAATGATGGGGAAATCGAGTTATTAGCTGAACTACGCCACGCGAACGCAAACCTTGACCATCTCGATCCACGATCATCAATGGAATCGTTGCCGGATGAGGCGTGCATCGCAAGATGATCGAATCAAGCGACGTGTTTGCTATTGCGGACGCCGGGTCCGAACGAATTGGATACGGCTTCATTCGTTCCTGGACGGAAGACAATGGCACCCGCGTGTTCCTCGTTGACGGATATATCGCACCAGCGTTTCGGCGACGAGGATTAGGCACGTCGCTGATGATCTGGCTTGAAAGGAATGCCGTCGATCTCGCCCGATCGGTAGGCAATTCGGAATACGTGGTCCTCGGCGGCAACGCGTCCTCGGTGCAACCCGACAAGCGGGCTTTACTCGAGAGATTCGACTTCAAACACGTCTTCACGCAGATAGAGATGCGTCTCGCTACGGAGCCCGACGAGCGGTTGTTGCCAACGGAGTATTCGCTACGGGATATCACTGTCAACGACGCCGAGAAGTTGATTGATCTCACTGGCGCAGTGTGGGCCGGACGAGACTTTTTTACTATGCACACAGTTGACGGATTTCGCGGTTGGCTCAGCCGATCGCAGCTCGATCTGTTTCAAGTCGCAGAGGACGCGATTGGAATCGTCGGCTTTGTCGCCAGTAGTCGGAGCGGAGCTGTCGCAGAAATCGAGGACGTTCAAGTTCACCCACGCGCTCAGCGAAAGGGTATTGCAACATCGTTGGTTTCCCAAAACATCACTCGACTACGGGACCTTGGCGTCGAGGAAATTCGGTTGAACACCGAGGCTCACGATCCTGCTGGAGCGCGCTCGCTTTACGAGAAACTCGGATTCGAACTGCATAGGGAGTACCTGCGGTTTCGTAAGCCGCTCAGAGAAAACTGACTTCAATGAAAGCGACGCAACCGTTGCTGCGCGAGGTCTTTGATTACGCGTCGAGCGGGGAAATGTGCTTCGCACCAAAGGCTCGATTCAGGATGAGTGAGGCGCACCGCTTGTGGCCAGCGACCTCCGCGGGATTGGGATGCTCTTGCTGAGCCGGAATCGCTGCTCGAAACAGCAGCGCGCGCAGGAGCATTTGGGCACCGTCGGGACGTTGCGCAAACGCGTCGATTGCTACGACCGGAGCATCATTCCACGACACGGCATCAACAACTACGACTGCTGACGCGTAAGCAGTCGGCCGCCAGTACGGACTGAAGTCGATAACCGCTGGGCCATCATCTCGGTCGAACAACACGTGTTCCAGTAGGTCACCGTGCACGAGCTGTAAGTGAGCAGCAACCCGTCGCCGACGCTCTGTCAGTTCTGAAATCGTGCTTTCCAAGGAAGGGTGAATGTCAAGATCGCTCTCTGCCCACGCGAACCGATCTGCGAGTCGATACGGGTTGTTGTCCTCGTCCATCCACGTGGGACGTTCGACGTGGGCAAGGCC
>JBBSGY010000547.1:0-1816 GCA_038253645.1 Acidimicrobiales bacterium | reverse complement strand
CTGAGCTTGCAATTAAACCTCAACGACCTTGACGGGCTTGCCGCTCCTCCTCGATGAGTAGCTCCTGGGCCTTGGTGGAGATTTCTCGCATTTCGGCGACGGTGGCTCGGAGTTCCCGGTCGTTAGCGATCCAGGCTCTGTAGAGGTCCGCCTCTCCGTCGGGCATCTGCCTGGTCACGGTCTTTCCGTCCACCTTTGCAGTCCACACGTTGTAGGGACCGTGGAGCCGAGGTGGATCCGCGTGGCAACGACACGACGGGGTGCCACACGCAGTCTTTCGTCTGGCAATGGTGCCCGAGCGAATGAAGCCGAGTCCGGAGACCCGACGCGTTAGATCCGCATAGCGCTGTTCATAACGTTCGAGGCGCTGTTGCGTTCGCTTGTTCATGCAGAGAGTATCCACCACTGGGAAGCCATAAGTAGATCTACTTGGGGTATGGAAAGTAGACGAATCAATACTGCTGGCCTGATTGCATTTCGCCGGTCGTTCTATCGGTCGTTGCATTCATGGTCAGATGCGTTGTTCGAAACTTGCGATGCGATCCTGGAGGGATCCAAACCCGTTGCTTCGGCTCCGGAGTTGTCGTTGGAGTCGGTCTTCAGGCGCAGTCACGGGAGTCTCTACAAGGCACTGGCGCGTGGTGGCCTCGACGAGGATGAAATACGCAGACTGCTTGTTGCGCACCGGCCAGATGACTGGCCGCTGGTGTTTGCTGTCGATGCATCGACGTGGGAACGCTGTGACGCCGAATGCTCACCCGAACGTGGGTACTACTACTCGGCATCGAAGCACTCGGCCGGACAGCCCATTGTTGCTGGATGGCACTATCAGTGGATCAACCAGTTGAACTGGAATCCAGACAGCTGGACAGCCCCCGTTGACGCTCGCCGTCTTGATCCCACCGGAGATGAAACGCGAGAGTCCATCGAACAGGTGCGTGGTGTCGTGGAGCGTCTCGTCGAAACCGCTGAAGTTCCCCTGTTCGTATTCGATGCCGGCTATGACGCCATTGCCATCGGTTACGAACTGGCTGATGTTCGTTGTCAGACGTTGACACGCATTGGCTCGAACAGGGTGTTCTACGAACGGGCGCCAGAACGTGGTGCCGGAGTAAACGGCCGTCCACGCCGTCACGGGAAACGGTTCTCGTGTGCTGATGAATCAACACAGCAATCACCCGACGGTGAACATCACAGCCATGACAACCGCTACGGCAACATACGCGTGCGAGCCTGGCACAACCTTCATCCGCGACTTGGAACGCGAGGACATTGGTCGGGCTTCGACGAGCCACCAATCGTCTGTGGCACCGTCATTCGCGTTGATGTCGAACGTCTCCCCAAACCGTCATCGCGTTCATCGAAGACATTGTGGCTGTGGTGGTCGGGACCGGGAATGCCAGATCTCGATCTCCTCTGGCGTGCATACCTTCGCCGCTTCGACATCGAACACACCTATCGCTTCGCCAAGAACACGCTGGGTTGGACGACACCAAAGGTGTGCACGCCTTCTCAAGGCGATCTTTGGACGTGGCTCGTCATCGCTGCATACACACAACTCCGCCTCGCGCGCGGGCTTGTTGGTGATCTCCGAATGCCATGGGAGCGACCTTGTGATCCGTCTACATTGTCACCACGGCGAGTTCGCAGAGGGTTTTGTCGACTTCGTGCATACATCGGCACTCCCGCCCGACCGCCAAAAACCTACAGCCCCGGCCCAGGACGGCCAAAGGGCAGCAAATCCGGCCCTCGACCACGTCATCCAGCGATCAAGAAGTCACGCTCGGAAGTCGTTGAGGTTTAATTGCAAGCTGAG
>JBBSGY010000546.1:0-1825 GCA_038253645.1 Acidimicrobiales bacterium | reverse complement strand
CCCCCCCCCCCCCCCCCCACGAAAATGCTAACGCATTCTTTCAAAAATCGGTACTCGGTCAGCAAACATCGACTCGGCCGATCAGCGGTCGGAGCGGCCGCTCGATGGGTCGTCGATCACAGTGATGCTGCGGTCGAGTCCGTTGACCTTTACGGAGTCGTCTTCGATTTCAACAGAGATGCGCTGACCATTAAGCGGAATGCGCTGCAGCGAGAGCCGGCGAATCTGCTTCGGCATCACAGGTGAAAGAAACAACTGACCTTGAGGTACGGATGGTTCGAAACGCAACAAACTGCGAAGCGCGAGCAACGGTGAGGCTGCCGCCCAGGCCTGCGGTGAACAGGAAGTCGGGAAACTCACAGTTGCGGAGAGTTCATGACGGTCGAGCCCGCTGAACAATTCCGGAAGGCGGCCGCCCTGTGACGCGGCTGCGTCGAGGATCGCCAGAATCAGTTGTTGGGCCTCTTCCACAAACCCATATCGCATCAGACCGGCCGCCGCAATTGTGCTGTCATGCGGCCAAACGGCGCCTGTGTGATAGCCGATCGGGTTGTATCCCTGCATTGCCGTGCTCAACGTGCGGATTCCCCAACCGCTGAACAATTCCTGCGATAGCAGCTTGCGAGCGACTTGTGGAGCTTTGTCGGAATCGACGATTCCAGTCCACAGGCAGTGGCCGGCATTCGAGGTGATTGCGTTAACGGGTTTTTTGTCGCCGTCGAGCGCCATTGCGAAATAGCCCTCCTCTTCCATCCAGAAGTCGCGGTTGAAGTTCTCTTTGAGTACGCGCGCTTTTTCCTGGTAGCGCTTGGCAAGCGCAGTGTCGCCGTCTTCCTGCGCGAAATAGCGCCGCGCTTGGTAGGCCGCGTAGACGTACGCCTGCACCTCGATAACCGCAATCGGTGTGCGTGCGAGTTGTCCGTCGCTGAAACGTACGGAATCAAAAGAGTCTTTCCATGCCTGATTCTTGATGCCCTGATCTGTTGCGCGTTCGTATTCCACGTAGCCGTCACCGTCTCGATCGCCGTAATTCTCGATCCAATCGAGCGCGCGATCAACGTGTGGCATAAGGCGTTTCACAAGTCCTGGAGCCAGACCCCATCGACGCAGTTCGCCTAGAAGCATTACAAAGAGCGGGGTTGCATCACTTGTTCCGTAATAGATATTCGAATCTTCGAAGCCGAGATCTGCATAGTGCGCAACACGCATCTCGTGCAGAATGCGACCTGGTTGTTCGTCGGTGCGAGGATTCTCTTCCTTGCCTTGATAGCGCGCGAGCGCGTCGAGCACGCCGAGACTTAAATCCGGGTCGACTAACAATGCCATCCACGCGGTGATGAGAGAGTCACGTCCGAAAAGCGTCATGAACCAAGGTGCGCCCGCCGCAATGACCGCGCCATCCGGAAACTCGCTTCCGAAGATACGCAGCGAGCCGAGATCTTCCTTGCCCTGACGAACAGCAAATGCCAGTGGCGAATAGTCGGTGTCGAGAACCGGAACGTGACGACGCCATTGACTGAGCCGTTCGGCAGGCCGCGCCTCTTCGTCTTCGGTGTGACGGCGCCCGACACTTTGGCCACCTGTCAAGGGTTCGATGTCGATCGACATTTTCCAGCGTCCGCCCGGCTCGATTACCGCGTTGAATGTCGACGGTGTGCGCTCGGCCGTTGGTTTCTCGCCGAAATGTGCAACCACGCTGCGATGTTGTGCACCATCGCGATGATGTACTCCGGCGCGCGAACCGTCGGCAAAGCGGTCAAATTCTCCTCGAACAACCACACGACTCTCTTTGACCTCGAACACATGGGCAAAGTCGGCGTCGATG
>JBBSGY010000545.1:0-1834 GCA_038253645.1 Acidimicrobiales bacterium | reverse complement strand
TTGCGCGCATTTCAGCGAGCCAGGGGCGTTGCTCACAAGGCGCCGGAACGAGGTAAGTAACCGATACTATTGAGTTTCGACAACGCAGTGAGCAGCGTCATCTGGCCGTTGAAATGTCCAAGTTATTTGGCGGCGGGCCCTAATCTCTCCGCATCGAAACTCTTCGCAATCTTCGTCGCAGTACCAGTGAAGCGCTGGCGCATGTCTTGCGCGAACTCGTCGACAACCCAACCGCCGCCGAGATTCGTGACGCGTATCATTTGCGCCTGTCTCGAATTCCGGGGCTGTCAGCCGAGGGCTGGTATATGCTACCTCCGCACGGCGTCATTGTGGGTATCGGCAATCCCCCTTCCTATGCCGGCATCTCGCAGCCGTCGTTTCGCGCTGAAGCTTTATGGCCGGCTACGGCAGTTCGCATGGAGCGCGAGTCGGTCACATACATCTACAGCTCGCGTGTGCAGTTGGCAACGGGTCTCATAGCCGACACCGGGTGCTCGTTATATCGCGGTACAGACATTGCTATTCGCGATCAGTTGCGACGCGTGTGGGACGTCACCCTGCAGATCTGCGGCGAAGTCACGGTTGGCATGACATTCGCCGAGTTACACAGTCGCGCCATGTTGCTGATCGACGACGCCGGTCTCCAGAACAACGTCCACAGCGTCAACGACAAGGCACTGACCAATATCGGCCACACGATTCCATGGACGGCGGAGGCACTTACAACCCGAGACGTCGATGTTTTCGACAACGGAACGCCCGAGCAACTTGCAGAACTTGTCAGTTCGCGACGCCGCTTTCTCAATGCAAGCGAACAACTCGTAGTCACTGACCGCCTTGTGTTCACCGTCGAGCCAAGACTGAGCGCGCCAGGGCTGCCGAACGTCGGGTTTCACGTGCTCGTTGGTTTCGAGTACGGCAAACGCTCAATAGTTACCGAATACGACCCGTTGTTCGAATTGTTCGAGATGGACTTGACTCATGATTGATACGGCTGCATATCGAAAGCTCGACAAAACCGATCGGACACGCGGATGAACAAGATCGCCGTCGCGCTTGGGTGTGCTGACAATTCTGTCTGCCTTGATGAGTTACACCGGCTTGCTCCAAACATCGGGGCCGCCGAGATCCGGCTCGACATGATGGGCTCGTTTGATGTTTCCACACTCATCGAGCAATCGCCGGTCGAGTTGATTTTCACGTTTCGACCCGTCCGCGAGGGTGGCTATTTCTCGGGCTCCGAGGACGAGCGCTTGCGCGAACTTCACAATGCCGTTCAATTCGGCGCCGCCTACATTGATGTCGAGTCAGACACGATTGACAAGGTGAGCAAATGGGATTTTGGCAACACCAAGCTGATTGTGTCGAAACATTGGTGGAACGAGATGCCAGATAACCTGGTCGACGTTTACAAGTCGCTTCATGACAGCGCAGACGTCGTCAAACTCGTCGGCACTGCCGCGTCACTCGACGACGTCGTTCCCGTGTTCGAACTGTTGGGAGCTGCAGACGGGCCGGTCATTGCGCTTGCGATGGGCGAGGCCGGATTGTTGACCCGCGTACTTTCACCCGCGTTCGCGCATTGCATTTTCACGTATGCAGGTGCGCACACCGGAACCGGCACCGCCCCAGGGCAGGTTTCGGTCGAATCGATGATCGCGCTCGGCGTTGACGCATTCGCACCTCACACGCCAGTCAAAATCAACACGGGCGCAGACAACTGGAATGCGTCTCTCGACAACGGTGCTCTCGTAATCGATGTGCCCGGCGCCTGCACACAACGGCTGCGAACTGCGCTTCCGTCGCACTGGACCGTCCGTTGACGTTGTATCAG
>JBBSGY010000544.1:0-1844 GCA_038253645.1 Acidimicrobiales bacterium | reverse complement strand
GATGGCTCGCATTGTTCTGAATCGACCTTTGTCCCCTCAGTCGGACATAGTCCTACTTAGGGGACAAATGTCGGAATGGGCCGGTATGCGTATCGCTTGCTTCTACGATCAAGCGCGATGACACGCGTGCTTTCCGGGATAACTCCAAGTGCTGAGCCGACGCTCGGCAACTACCTCGGTGCGATGCGTCGATGGGCGGATGAGCAATACGACGCAGACACGTTCTTTTTCATTGCCGACTTGCACGGAATGACAACCGAACATGACCCGGCGCTTCTGCGTGAGCGCACCCTTCGGCTCGCGAACACATTGCTCTCGGTGGGAATCGACCCAACAGTTTCAACGCTTTTTGTGCAATCACACGTGTCTGCGCACTCGGAGTTGTCGTGGCTCTTGGAATGCACGGCGCGCTTCGGCGAGCTTCGCCGCATGACGCAGTTCAAGGAAAAAGGCGGCGAAGCAGAAGGGGTTCGCGCTGCGCTTTTCACGTATCCGTGCCTGATGGCAGCCGACATTTTGCTCTACGAGATCGACGAAGTGCCCGTCGGCGACGATCAGCGCCAGCACGTCGAGCTCACTCGCGACGTCGCGATTCGCTTCAACAATAACTACGGCGAAACGTTTGTAGTGCCCAAAGCAACCATGCCGAAGGCGGGCGCGCGTATCAAGGACCTTCAGGATCCGAGCAAGAAAATGTCGAAAAGCTCAAACGGGCCGGGCACAATTCGCATCATCGAAGAGCCCTCGGCAATCGAGAAGAAGCTAAAGCGCGCCGTAACGGACACTGAAAACACAGTTGTCTACGACCCCGTCAACCGCCCAGGCGTATCGAATCTGCTGGAGATTCTCGGCGCTTCGACCGGACGAGACCCGGCTTCACTCGCCGATGAGTACAGCCGATATGGCCCGCTGAAGGCAGATACCGCCGAGGCTGTGTCGGACCTTCTGGCTCCCGTTCATGAGCGCTACGCCGAACTGGAGGCCGATCCGGGCTACACCATGGGCGTCGTCGCGTCCGCTGCCGAAGTCGCACGTGAGATCGCCGGCCGCACCCTGCGTCGAGCGCACGAAAATATCGGCCTGCTGGTGCCTACTCTGTGAGCAATTTCGCGTTTTTGGTCGCAGACTTCATAGCGGGTGCTACCGAGCGGCTCCCATCGCTGGAAGATCTCGAGCCATGGGACGTCACCGCGAGGTCGATCAACATTGTCTCCCGTCTCACTCGCGGCGGCGTGTATGTGGACGAATCAGCCGATGTGCACCCGACCGCAGAGTTGATCGGCCCGGTCTACGTGGGCCAGGGCTGCAGCATTGGCCCACACGCCGTTGTTCGTAGTGGTGTGTGGATGGGCTCCGACGTTGTTATCGGGCCGGGGGTCGAAGTGGCCCGCTCGTTCCTGTTCACAGGCGCACGTTTGGCGCACTTCAACTACGTCGGTGACAGCCTTATCGGTGCCGATGTGAACCTGGAAGCGGGCGCAATAATTGCGAACCGCTGGAACGAGCGGGAGAACAAGCGAATCGAGTTCGTTTACGAAGACGCGATTCACGACGCGGGCGGAACCGAACGATTCGGTGCGTTGGTCGGCGACGGCGTGCGGATAGGCGCAAACGCAGTGCTTTCGCCGGGAACGCTGTTGAAACCGAAGACTGTCATAAAACGACTCGACCTGGTTCAACAACTCCCAAGAGCGCCTCTTACCAGCGCCCCACCGCCACTTTAATCCGAAGTTACGGCAGGTTTGCTGACCTTTCTGGGGCCTGATCAGCACTTTGAGACGCGAGAGCGTCACAGAGTGTAGTCACTAAATAGTTGCATCGGGACGTTGGGTTTGCTAGAGTTT
>JBBSGY010000543.1:0-1870 GCA_038253645.1 Acidimicrobiales bacterium | reverse complement strand
TTGCCGACCTTCGTCAACGAGGTTCCGTGCAACTTCGAGAGCTTCTGAGAATCGGTCCGCAAGCCTCGTTCGTTGCATGCCGACGTCATCGCTCGGTCCCAGTAGCGCAATTCCCCCGACACTCGTGGCTGACCGTGACGCAAAGAAGGCTGCCTTCAGTGCTCCATGACTGTGACCAACCAGGACGACGTTTTCGGAACCGGTTGCCTCTCGACCCAGAGTGATCCAGGCGCGCAGATCGGGCAGGCAATTGCTGAATACCTCGTACGAGCCGCCACCAAGTTCCCATGAAAACTCGGATCCCTCCCATTTGCGGTGAAAGTAGTGGTAGTCCTGTGCGCGCGTGTTTCCCGACAAGAAAGGAAAACCGGCTGCCGTCAGTGCCGACGCGAGAGGATCGACAAAAAGCGGCAAGTGATAGTTCTCGAACATGCCGTGTATGAAAATGACGATCGTCGACTTCGAAGCTTCTGCTTCGAACAAGCTTCCTTCGAGTTCGATCTCATCTGTAGTGCGGGTTCGCACGAGACGAGCCGGCGGGGAAAAGTCGTGATCAGCCACGACGCTAATTCTTAACGTATCGACAGCCGTAGCTAGACCTTCAATTTCTGCGGAAGCTCGACGCAGTGTTTCAATCGCCGGTTCGATTGGTAGGAGCGGAAAAAGACGAAGGCCGATCCCGTGATCAAAATGACGGTGGGATAGATCAACACCCATTCGTTGATCGTGATTCCGAAGACGGTCCAACAGATGTTTGAGCTCATCGTGAGCAACCACGTGACTGGGGAAACCCCCGGAATATTGTACATGACGGCGGATTTCCACACCTGCCCAAGTACCATCGACATTCCCGACGCGGCACCCGTAAGTTCGATTCCGACATCGCCGAAGACGAAATTCACCGTGATGCAACCAAGAGCGGCACCCGCGACGAGAGTCATGACCGGCTTGAGGGAACGGTCGTGTAAACGCTCTATGACAACGAGCGTGCTGACTTTGCCGATCAGAGCGACCGCGTTGTAGACGATCGTCGATGTGATTCCGTTGACGATGCCAATGCCCACCCACGTGATTACCGAGCAGACTGCAAGACGCCGCGAGAGTAAAGACACGCCTGTGTCATCTTTTCGCAAAACGATTCGCGCAACCTGCGGCCACGCCGCCATGACACCTGTTGCGACAGCCACCCATGCAAAGAATTGCCCCACTCGGCAACCTTAAACGTCGCAAATCAACGGGCTGTTACGTACGCGATGACCCACGGTTCTGATATGTCGAACGGTCAGATGTAGGCACGGTATTTGGCAATGCGCCATTGCGTTGGACTCGCCACAGTGGATCTCGACGTCAACAACGTCCGGCAGTGAGAAGGCGACATTTGTTAGTTCGGCGATCGCTTCAACCGCGTAGCCGTTGCCCATAGCGTCTGCCCTCAGCCAATATCCGATTTCAATGCCGTGTTCTCCGACACGGCGCTGAAGACCACAGCCGCCAATGGGTTCGGGAGTATTGCCTTTCACGAAAATTCCGAAGTGAAACTCTTTGCCCTCAATGGCAGCCGCGGCAGCGGTATTGATCCACGCTTGCTCTTGTCCAGCTGTGATTACTCGTTTGACCCACGGCATCCAGCGCTGGAGGTGGTCCTCGTCCTCCCGAGCAATTGCAAAAAGGAATTCCGTGTCGGCGGCTTCCCACAGTCGTAGGACAAGGCGGTCGGTGATGATGTGCGTTTGTCCGGTTGTCCGGTTTTCATTCGTCCGTTTCAGCTTTGTCGCGAAGCGGCGTCCCTTCGTGAAAATACGCCATCGATCGAGATCGCGCTGCATCTGACGAAGTTGGAAATAGACAACTCTCAGGTAGGTTTGTTCGG
>JBBSGY010000542.1:0-1878 GCA_038253645.1 Acidimicrobiales bacterium | reverse complement strand
CGCGATGCTGCGAACAGCCGTGGACCACGCACAGCAAGCGGGTTATCGGGTCGAAAACGCCGACTGCACGGTCGTTATCGAGAGCCCGAAGATTGCGCCGTATCGTGATCAGATGCACGAGATGCTCACTTCAGCTGTCGGGGCGCCGGTAAGCGTGAAAGCAAGCCGGGCAGAAGGCCTCGGCGCGCTTGGCCGTGTCGAAGGTGCCGCGTGTTTGGCTGTCGCACTTTTGGTCGAACGATGAGCGGAGAAAGCCTTGGGGGCGATCAAGTCGAAGGCCGTCGCGCCGTCGAAGAGCTATTGATCAGCGGCAGCCGTCGAGTGCACGAAGTGATGATCGCCGAAGGAACGGCAGCCGCGCATGAGATTTCGAGCCTCGCTCGCGCGACTCGCGCAAGGGTGCGCACGGTAAGTCGCGACGAATTGAATCGCAAGGCACGCAGTGAGGCGCCGCAAGGCGTCATCGCGATTGCCGACCCGATCGAATCCGTCGATCTGGAAAATTTGTTCGAACAATTAGGCGAGCCGTTCTTGCTTGCGTTTGATGGCGTGACTGACCCTCATAACCTTGGTGCACTTTTGCGCGTCGGCGAATGTGCGGGTGTAACGGGTGCAATTATTCCGAAGAACCGCTCGGTAAACATCACACCGACGGTCGCGAAGGCCTCAGCCGGAGCTGTCGAGCATGTGCCGATTTCGCTCGTTCCGGGCTTGCCGAATGCATTGAAAGCCGCGAGCAAAGCAGGTGTGTGGGTGGTCGGCCTCGACCCCGAAGGTGACACCTCGATCTATGACCTCAAGGTTGCCGACGCGCCGATCATGCTGGTGCTCGGCGCGGAGGGCCCAGGCCTCTCGCGACTCGTGAAAGAACGATGCGATGTGCTGGCATCGATTCCTCAATACGGCAGCGTCGCGTCGCTCAATGTTTCTTCAGCGGGCGCGATCGCATGCTTCGAAGTTGCTCACAAACGAGCCGTTTAACGCATGAGGCCGCGGCGCTGTCCGAATGCGGCGCCAAGGTCGTCATCCGTGAACGCTCCGACGGATTCCTCACCGATTGCGTAAAGATACAGGGCCGCGTTGAACACACTCTGCATCGCTTGTGAGATCAAAACGACCATCGCGAAAGTGATGACGCCGAAAGCAATCCCCGAAATTACCGAGTAGCTCATGATCGCGAAGCTGATGAAGACAATCGGGAAGATGAACAGAATCGTGAGTGCGCTTATGGATGCATTGCCGACGAGCTGTTCGCCCCATCGTGCACGCACAAGCGAAACCGAACGCTTGACTCCGTCTTTGACTCCGAGGTCCTCGAACAGAAGGACTGGGACAACGAGAAACGTAACTACACCCCAAGCCATGCCGATGATCGAAAACATTATCCGCCCGACGATTGGAAGGCGCTCCTCAGCTGTTCGAATTGCAAGGCCGACAGTTGTCGATACGGCAGTCCATGCAAGAAGGCTCGGCAGCTTCGACATCGTCAGATTCATTGCACCGCTGATTGTCGGCTGTTCTCCGTTGAATCGCATTACTGCTGCGGCCATCACCGAGGCGTTCGAGAAGATGCCGATGAACGTGGTTACGAAGTAGAGCGGCACATAAACGATCCAGTTGATGTTGTCGTTGTTCCGCAGGGCTGCGAGATACAGGCCGCAGACCACGATCAACGCAATTGACGAGATCAGCGGAAAGACCAACAGAATCGGATCACGCCTGACTTCTACCAAACTTGCGCACGCGAGCCGCCAACCCCTTGCAATTCTCTTCATGTCACACCTTTCGTCCATATACGAAGGTACGAGGCGTTGAAAGGAATGCCAAGCGAAATTCGTCTGTCAACAGCTTCATTCCGTGTTATTTCTTCCAAACAAT
>JBBSGY010000541.1:0-1890 GCA_038253645.1 Acidimicrobiales bacterium | reverse complement strand
GTCGCAAAATGAAAGTGGGCGGACGGCCTGAAAAATACACGCTCTGCATCGCTGCGCAAGGCGATATCCACAATGACTTTGACTCAATAACGCAGACAATTTGTGTTGCCATTCGCCTGAAACCATTTTGCGACAGCCTGTGAGACGCGGGATTTGACCACGCTGTGTTGATCGCGCGGTTGCAGAACTCCAACTGACAACGTGACGACGAAAATCGTCATCACGGAGGATATTTTCGAGTGTTGGAATCGTTCATGGAATCGTTCTTGGAGTTGCCCGAGCCACGAGTGCATGAGAACAAGATCCGCCACAAGCTCCTCGACATCGTGGTGATGGCGGTGTGTTCGGTCATCAGCGGTGTCGACGACTGGGAGCTCATGGTCGACTATGCGCTCTCGAAACAATCGTGGTTTGAAGAGTTCCTGGAACTGCGGGGTGGCATTCCTTCTCATGACACCTTCTCGAGAGTGTTCTCGATGATTGATCCCGATGCCTTCGGTGCATGTTTCCTGTCGTGGGTGTCATCAATGGCTACCCATGCCGATGGTCGAGTTGTGCCGATCGACGGCAAGACATTGCGGAGGAGCCACGACGGCGACAACGCCGGTCCGTTGCACATGGTGAGCGCGTTCTGCACCGATAACGGTCTGGTACTGGGCCAGCTGGCCACCGAAGAGAAGTCGAACGAGATCACCGCGATTCCGAGGTTGCTCGATGTTCTCGATATCGAGGGCGCAATCATCACCATTGACGCCATGGGCGCCCAGAAAGACATCGTCGACAAGATCTGCGACAAGGGTGCTGACTACGTGATTGGACTGAAGACCAATCAGCCCAAACTCCATGACTGCGTCGAGAAGCACTTTGATGGCCTCCACCTCGACACCGAGCCAGCCGCGGCGCTTGACGTGCACGTCATCGACGAACATGGCCATGGACGACAGCGCATCCAAGGCACGTTTGTCAGTGCGGATCTGAGCGGCATACCAATGGCGGCCGACTGGACGGGTTTGCGATCGATCGTGATGGTCATCACCGAGTTCATGGGCAAAGACGGCCGCCTCAAAACTGAGAAGCGTTACTACCTGTCCAGCCTTGGCCAGAATGCAGCTGAAGCAGCGAACGCCATCCGGTCTCACTGGCGCATCGAGAATTCGCTCCACTGGGTGCTCGACGTTGCCTTTCGTGAAGACGATTCACGCGTGCGACGTGACAACGGCGCGCAGAACCTTGCCGTCATCCGCCATGTTGCACTGAACCTCCTGCGCCAGGACAAGACCTCAAAGCTCGGCATCAAGAACAAACGCAAGAAAGCAAGCTACGACAACGACTTTCTCTCTTCGCTGCTGTTCAGCCACTGAAAGTCATGCGAGAGCCCTGCAAGTTTCACGGCGAGTGGAACTATACGATCAAGCCGACATCAAAACGAACAAACAAGCGCAGATAATTATTACACGGGCCCTAAGCGTCGCCTACGTACGGATGCCCCTTGCATGTCATTCGCACAATGTCGCGGATTGCAAAACTGGATCGATCTGTGTACGGGCCTCGTCCATCCTGCGAACTCTCACAAGCATGATGTTCGCTCGGGGATGTGTTCACCACATGACATTCAACAATTTGCGTGCCGTTTGTGACATCCCGATGACGACCTGCGTCAGATCATCTACGTTTTTCGCTAAGTCCCCGCACGAGCCAAATGCCGTCGCTATGTTTCCACCCGAATTGTTTTGATTGATGCAGTGGCGGGACGTTCACGACCCAGGGGGGATTTCGGGTGTTCAAAGATTTTCGTCTTACACAAAGCGGTAGGGGTCTACAGCGTCTTTCTGCACTCACGACAGCTGTGCTTCTCACCGCAACGCTGTTTGCCTTTGTTCGCACAACCGG
>JBBSGY010000540.1:0-1897 GCA_038253645.1 Acidimicrobiales bacterium | reverse complement strand
TGTTCGGCGTCGCATTGAGCGGGCCGTTGCTCACACCATTCGCCGATGTCTGGCCGGCGGCCGGAGCGCCGGCGGCCGGAGTCGCTCCGCCTGCAGCCGGTTGGCCGGCAAGTTCGTTGCCGATAATGACGAGAACGTTGGCACCTTGCAGATCAGCAATCGGTGCAGGGTTGGGCATCTGTTGCACAGCGGTTGATGCGACGCCGAGGGATGTTGCGAGAGCTTGCGCTTCTGCCTGATAGCCCGGCGTGTACTGAACGATTGACGTAGCAGTCTGAGTAGTTGTGTTGCCCGGCTTGAGGAGCTTGTAACCGATCGGCTGAAGACGCCCGGCGACCTTGTTTGCCGCACCATTGACGGTTGTGCCGTTTGCGACAAGCACACTTACTTCTGACGGCGTGCGTACTTGCGGCGCAACTGCAGGTGCCGGATTGGCAGCAGGTGCCGGATTGGTCGCCGCAGCCTCGTGCTTTGCAGCCGTTGCCGAAGTCGCGACCGGGGAGTTGTCGAGTTCGTGCAAGAGCACGACACCAACGACCACGGCGATTGCAAGCAACAGCACAGCACGTCCCGAAGAAACCGCCTTCGGGGGTTGAACGGCGAAACCGTCTCCTGCCACACCACTCATCTGGCTCACTGCGGACCTCCAAGAAAAAGAACTGCTATGGCCATCCAGCTTAATGCCGCGATGCGTTATTCCTACGTCATGCGGCCAACCAAGGCTTCGCCAGCACAATCCCCTGCGAAAATCGCATTGAAATACTCCAAAAGTGACGGTTCAACCGCTGTTTCGCCGGGAGAAAGCCGGTAAGCGCGCCGCGAAGGAGTCGCCGGCGTATTCGGACTCTGTAGCCTGTGGTCGAAGTAGCCGGCCGGTGTAGCTCAGTTGGTCAGAGCAGACGCCTTGTAAGCGTCAGGTCCTCGGTTCGAATCCGAGCATCGGCTCGAATTGCCGGTTACCTGTCGTGCCTTTGGACTAGGCCTTTTTATCTGTCTTCGACTTGGCTCCGACGCCGAACAACACTTTGGTATCGATAAGACCGCAATTCAGACCTTTAAGCAGCACGTACGGCTCCATCAATGAGTCCGTGAAACGATAGCGACGCTGTCGAGCGCCACCGGTCCTTGTCAGGATTTGGCCACGACTTTCACTTAATTTTTCGAGACGACGGTTGTAGTCCTCCACTCGCACATCTTGCTTGTCAATTAATTGGCCAAATGGACGCTTCAAGTCGGCGGGGGAGAAGAATCCGTTGTCATCGACGCGAGCTATTGAACATGCAGCCAACAGTTCTTTGTAGTGACTTGGTCGTGCGGTGTAGGTCGCTTTCTCGTAAGCCTCCGAAAGAGAATGGTCAACTCGAGCTAAACCATTTTCAAGGCCGTCAAGAACATCACTCATTTCGATCGTTGATCGACCAGAGATAAGTGCAACGCGAACTCCCTCTTGCGCAAGAAGATGTGCATACTGGGGTAAGCCTCTGGCCACGAGCTTGATGAATTGCAGTACTTCCTCATCAGTCGACATTTCGAGCTTATCGAGGCCCTTCGTAACGATTTTTCCAATTTCTTCATCAGTCATTCGAGGCATTCGTACCTGTACGAGCGCACGCTGAATTGACTGGTGTCCCAAAATCAATTGTTCGACGCTGTCACCAACGCCGACAGCAATGAGCGTTGCTGGTTCGATTCGGTCCGAAAGCAATTTGATCGTGTTCGAAAACAGCGTCAATGTCACTGGATCGCTGATCTGATCAAACTCGTCAACGAACACGGCGATGTTGCGAAAAGATGTGATTCTTCGCAATCCGACCCGAACAACGCTTGGACTGAGATCCGACGCGTTTAGGATTTCGGTCGCTTCTTCGAAGACTGCATCGAGCTGATCGCGTTCATC
>JBBSGY010000539.1:0-1917 GCA_038253645.1 Acidimicrobiales bacterium | reverse complement strand
GAGCATCTACGGATGCCAAAACGGCAGGCACGGTTTTGTTTGCTGACAACTCTGCGTCTGTTGATGGCAACGGAACTCAAGTGGTGGCCAACGCAGTTGCGTTGATCCGCCAGCAACAAACTACGAACGTCACGGTGACGGGTTTCACCGACACCGCTGGCAATGATCCAAGCAACGGATCATTGTCGCAACAACGGGCCGATGCGGTCGCAACGGCATTGCGTTCACAACTTGGCAATTCAGTCCAAGTGACAACAGCCGCACGCGGCGAGCAAAACCCCGTGGCCTCGAACACGACATCTAACGGAGCGGACAACCCGCAGGGTCGCCAGCTCGACCGCCGCGTGACTATCAGCTTCGGCTGATCAACGGATTCAACAACTAACCGAGGAGAAACAATGACGACGACCCAAACCGGTCTCGAAGATCTCATAGGTCAAACGCTCATCGACAACGATGGTGACAAGATCGGCTCAATTTCAGATATCTATCTCGACGAGCAAACCGAACAGCCGGAATGGTTTGCTGTTCGCACTGGTCTGCTCGGTACACGCGTCAACTTCGTTCCCGTGCAGGGAATGTCACGACGCGATGACGAGGTCAAAGCGCCTTTCTCGAAGTCGCAAGTGAAAGAGTCGCCGCATGCCGAGGCCGATGGTGCTCTTTCGCAAGACGAAGAAGCGGCCCTCTACTCACACTACGGAATGAGTTACTCCGAAGACAGTTCGGATTCGGGCCTTCCCAACGGCCAAGCCCCGCAGAACACCGGACACGACACAAGTGGTCCGAACACCGATGACGCCATGACTCGTTCGGAGGAGGAAATGAGCGTTTCGAAGCAGACGAAGGCAGTCGGTAAAGCTCGCCTTCGTAAATACCTCGTTTCCGAGCAAAAGACCATCACTGTTCCTGTGACGCATGAAGAGGTGAGTATCGAGCGTGAACCGATCACTGAAGCCAATGTCGGTGCAGCTATGGAGGGCAAGGAACTGTCGGATGAAGAACACGAGGTGACGCTTCATGTCGAAGAGGCAGTCGTGAACAAGACCGTGGTTCCAAAGGAACGTGTGCGTCTTGCAACCGAGGCAGTGACAGAGAACCAACAAGTGAGTGCCGATCTCACCAAGGAGCAAATTGAAGCTGACGCGATACGCGCGGATTCGCCGTCAAGTTCTACACAACGGAGGGTACCTTCGATCTGGTTGGCAACAACATTCCGGTGTTCTTCATCCAGGATGCGATCAAGTTTCCCGACATCATTCACGCTGCAAAACCACAGCCCGACCGTGAGATCCCACAGGCGCAGAGTGCGCACGACACATTTTGGGACTTTGTCTCGCTGAACACCGAAGCAACGCATCACGTGATGTGGAATATGAGCGACCGTGGCATTCCTCGATCATTTCGAACAATGGAAGGTTTCGGCGTTCACACTTTTCGGCTTGTCAATGCCAAGGACAAGTCTGGTCAAGTTTCACTGGAAACCCGTAGCAGGAATCCACTCTCTTGTTTGGGAGGAAGCGCAACTGGCAGCCGGGTTCGACCCCGACTTCCATCGACGCGACTTGGCCGACGGCATCGAAGCAGGGGCCTTCTTCGAATACGAGCTTGGTCTGCAGATAATGCCCGACAGCGATGACCATACGTTCGAAGGCATCGATCTGCTTGACCCCACCAAGCTGGTCCCCGAAGAATTGGCGACCGTGCAACTAGTCGGCAAACTCACGCTAAATCGCAATCCGACCAACTATTTCGCAGAGACCGAGCAGGTTGCCTTCAATCTCGGCAACATCGTGCCCGGCATTGAGTACACAAACGACCCGCTTCTGCAGGGTCGTTTGTTCTCATACCTCGATACGCAGTTGACACGGTTGGGTGGGCCCAACTTCGGACAGATCCCGATCAACCGGCCGCATG
>JBBSGY010000538.1:0-1938 GCA_038253645.1 Acidimicrobiales bacterium | reverse complement strand
ACGACGAAGTCGCTCTATGGTCACGATCCCGACGGGCTCGAATTCGAGATCGCGTGGATAATTCCTGCCGCCTTGTTGACGCAGGACGCACTCGACGCCCGCGAGACAGTCATGCCTCTTGACCTCGAAAGGGAAAAGGCGCGCTACGGCGCGAAAACAATCGGCGGCGTGGGCATTTCGAGCCGCGCTTAATCGAGCGCGCGACACAAATCCACATTCAGTGTGGGAAAAGGTCGCATCCTTGGGGGGTTGGGGTTGGCTGCGCCTAGCGCGATTCCATCGGCACGAAATTGCGCGTATCGGGGCCTGTGTAGAGCTGGCGGGGTCGTGAGATTTTGCTTTCCTGGCCGACCATTTCACCCCAGTGTGCGAGCCAACCCGATGTGCGCGGAATGGCGAACAATACGGTGAACATGTCGGTCGGAAAACCCATCGCCTGATAGATCAATCCCGAGTAGAAGTCGACATTTGGATACAGCTTGCGCGAGATGAAGTATTCGTCGCTCAACGCCACTTCTTCCAGCTTCAGCGCAATGTCGAGCAACGGATTCTTACCGGTCACTTCGAAAACACGCTCAGCGGTTTCTTTGATGACCTTTGCGCGCGGGTCATAGCTCTTGTAAACGCGGTGACCGAAGCCCTGCAAGCGAAGCTTGCCCGCCTTCACATCTTCAATGACCGCAGGAACGTTCTCAATGCTTCCGATCTCGCTCAGCATCTTCAGAACTGCTTCGTTCGCGCCTCCGTGCCGAGGACCATAAAGGGCAGCCGCAGCGGCCGCCGTCGACACATACGGATCGGCTAGCGACGAACCGACAGTTCGCATAGCTGTGGTTGAACAGTTCTGCTCGTGGTCTGCATGGAGAATGAACAGCACGTCGAGTGCGCGGGCCAACACTGGGTCGGGCTCGTAACGCGGCTCTGCGATGCGCCACATCATTGATAAAAAATTCTCCGCAAAACCAAGACCATTGTCTGGATAGACAAACGGCATGCCGAGGCTGTAGCGATATGCAAACGCAGCAAGCGTAGGTACCTTGGCAATCAGACGAATTATTTGCTTGTCGCGAATCGAGGTGTCGGCGACGTTTTTCGATTCAGGATAAAACGTCGACAATCCCGCGACCGTGGATGTAAAAATGCCCATCGGGTGCGCGTCATAGTGGAACCCGTCAATGATTTTCTTGGCATTCTCGTGAATGAACGTGTGGTGCGTAATATCTTCGAGCCACCGGTCATACTGCTGCTTGTTGGGCAGCTCGCCTTTGATCAACAGATATGCAACTTCCAGATACGTGGCACTCTCGGCGAGTTGCTCGATCGGGTAACCCTGGTAACGCAGAACACCGTTGTCGCCGTCCAAGTAAGTAATGCTGCTCTCGCAAGCGGCGGTGGTCATAAACCCGTAGTCGTAAAACCAAACCCCCGGCAGAACCTTTCGCCAGTAATCCGCATCAACCCCGCCGTTGTTGATCGGCGCCTCAATTGTTTCGCCGGTTACGTTGTTCGTTATCGTTACCGTTTCAGGCACTTGCTCTCCACTCATCCCTCATAGCGGTACATATTCGTCTCGCGGATCTTAAAGCCGAGGCTTTGATACAGGTTGTTCGCGGCTTCGCGCTTTGGATTTGAAGTCAGCTCGATCGTTCGTGCCTTCCACGCCTGCGCGCGTGCAATCCCGACTTCCGAAAGTCGACGTGCAATTCCTCGTCCACGCGCACCTTCGTCCACAACGACCGCGTCGATGTGAGCGCGACGGCCGTCGGGGTTTTGATACAGCACAACCGTCAATGATCCGACGATTTTACCGTCGAGACGCGCTACCAACATCACCGAATTCGATTCGATCACACCGCGCAACCACTCTGCGTCAGGAACTGCGGCGCGTGACGAGAGTTGGGGCATCAAGGTCGCCCAAGCCTGTACCAACTCCTCGGT
>JBBSGY010000537.1:0-1938 GCA_038253645.1 Acidimicrobiales bacterium | reverse complement strand
TGCTCGAGTCCATGAAGGGCAAGCTCGACGGCCAGGCATTGCGCGTCCCCGTGCAAGACGGTTCGATCACCGACTTCACCGGTGTGCTCAACCGTGATGTCACGCCGCAAGAGGTCAACGACGCATTCCGCGCCGCATCGGCAAGTGGACCGCTGGCAAAGGTGCTCGATTACAGCGAAGAGCCGCTTGTTTCCTCCGACATCATCGGCCGCCCAGCGTCTTGTACGTTCGACTCTGACATGACCCAGGCCATCGGCAACCTCGTGAAGGTCTTCGGCTGGTACGACAACGAGTGGGGCTACTCAAACCGTCTTGTCGACATCGCCGTTACCGTCGGCCGCGCGAACCAGTAATGAGACTCCCGCTTCTCGAAGATCTCGGAGATGTGCGCGACAAGCGCGTACTCGTCCGTTCCGATCTCAATGTGCCACTGGCGGTTTCAGATAGTGACGGCAAGACAATTGCCGATGACTTTCGCATTCGCCAAGCTGTTCAAACGTGGCGATGGCTTGTCGATCGCGGCGCGAAGGTAACAGTGTGCTCGCATCTCGGCCGTCCAAAGGGCAAGCCTGACGAGCGTTACTCGATAGAGCCCGTGCGTGCGTGCGTGCAAAAACTCGTTCCGGAAGTAACGGTGCTCGAGAACCTCCGGTTCAACGCGGGCGAAGAGGGCAATGACCCGGCGTTCGTGCAAGAGCTCATCAAAGACCAAGACATCTATGTCAACGACGCATTCGGTGCAGCGCACCGTTCACACGCGTCGATTGTCGGTCCTCCACGATTCTTGCCGTCTGCCGCAGGGCTCTTGCTCGCGCAAGAGTTCGAGATGCTCGGCAACCTGCTCGAAGATCCACCGCGTCCATTCCTTGCGATTCTCGGCGGCGCAAAGGTCAGTGACAAGATCGGCGTAATCGACGCGCTGTTGAAGAAGGTCGACACCATGATCATCGGTGGCGGCATGGCTTACACGTTCCTCAAAGCGCTTGGCCACAACATCGGCGACTCGATCTGCCAGGTTGACCAGCTTGATTATGCGCGTCGGGTGCTCGATGGCGACAAGCGCATTGTGTTGCCGACTGATCTCATCGTTGCCAGCCCCGAAGGCGACGTGCAAACCGTAAAGCGCGAAGTTCCCGAAGGTTTCGAAGGCTTCGACGCCGGCCCCGAAACACGCACGGCTTTTGCGGATGAGGTACTTGCGTCGCAAACGATCTTTTGGAACGGTCCACTCGGTATGTTCGAAGACCAGCGTTTTGAAGAAGGCACTCGCACCGTTGCAGAAGCAATGGCCAAGACGGCAGGCACAACCGTGATCGGCGGCGGCGATGTCGTCAGTGCTGTCAATGGTTTCGGTCTCGGCGATCGTATGGATTGGGTGTCGACAGGCGGCGGAGCGACCTTGGAACTGATCGAACAAGGTGACCTTCCTGGACTTGCAGCATTGAGAGAAGCGCCGCGTGCCTGACACCCAGCCTTCTGGTCGGTCTTCGACCGAACCCCAGCCTTCTGGTCGGTCTTCGACCGAGCGAAAGCCGCTGATCAGCGGCAACTGGAAGATGAACCTCAACCATTTCGAGGCGATTCAAACGGTGCAGAAGTTGAACTGGGCACTCACGCCCGCTGATCACCACGCTGCTGACGTATCGGTGCACCCACCGTTTACCGATTTGCGTTCGATTCAGACGGTTATCGAATCCGACAACATGCAAATCATTCTCGGCGCGCAGAACTGCCATTGGGAAGACAAGGGTGCGTTTACCGGTGACGTGAGTCCGGCGATGTTGTCGAAGCTCAATGTGAGCTACGTACTCGTCGGCCACAGCGAACGCCGTCAACAAGCCTTTGAAACCGACGATGTGGTTTCGCGCAAGGTTGCTGGCGTGCTGCGCAATGGTATGTCGCCGATTATGTGTGTCGGTGAACTCTCCGAGGAGCGCA
>JBBSGY010000536.1:0-1938 GCA_038253645.1 Acidimicrobiales bacterium | reverse complement strand
GACGGAGGCGTAGCGGTGACTACGCTGAGGAGGCGCAACGACGCTCACGGCGTCGAGACCAAGCCAGGTGGTACCGATTCAACCAATACACTCCACTAGACCCCAAACAAGCGCATGAAATAAGGAACAAACTCGAAAGGCCCATTGTTTCAGTAGTTTGGAAACGAACTGAACAATATATGGAGGGCCTTTCGAGTGAACAGAAGAATACGCCGGACGATCGCAAGAGAACAAGGGAAAATCGCGAAGAGACTGCACGCGGCAGTACGGGTGAATCTGGGCGGGCCAGTGCTGAGCGCGACCAACATTCATTACGAGATCTCTGACAAGACGAAGGCTGTGAGCCACGGAGGTCTCGGACTGATCACTCGGCTCGTGCGCAAGGTGGGTTTGGCTGAGCGTATCGACAAGGAGCTGCACGTGCTCAAGATCCATAAGCCGTACCACGAGTCTGACCACGTGCTCAACATTGTTTATAGCGCATTGTGCGGTGGGCAGACCCTCGACGACATCGATCTGCTTCGCAAGGATCGTGTGCTGCTTGACGCGCTGGGTGCTGAAAGCATTCCGGACCCCACGACGGCGGGTGACTTCTGTCGCCGCTTCGGCACCGACGAGATCATGAAACTGATGGATGTCGCCAACGAGACACGGCTCAATGTGTGGCGCCAGCAACCGGCGTCGTTCACGGCGGCCACGGCGCGCATCGACGCCGATGGGACGTTGGTTTCAACCGGCGGCGAATGCAAAGAGGGAATGGATGTCGCGTACAACGGGGTCTGGGGATACCACCCGCTGCTGATCTCACTGGCCAACACGGGTGAGCCACTCTTTCTGGTGAACCGTTCCGGGAACCGACCCTCGCATGAAGGAGTCGCTCGGTGGCAGGACCGAGCCATCGCACTTTGCCGGCGAGCCGGTTTCAACGACATCCTGCTGCGTGGCGATACCGACTTCTCGATTACGACGGATTTCGACCGCTGGACCGACCAGGGTGTGCGCTTCATCTTTGGTTACGACGCTCGGAAAAACATGATCGAGCGGGCTGACAGCACACCGGAGGCTCTCTACAGAGAGCTGGAGCGGCGTGCCGAGAGAGAGATCCTTACCCGCCCGCGGAGCCGACCCGAGAACGTGAAGGATCGCATCATCATGGAGCGCGAGTTCAAGGTCATTCGGCCGAAAAGCGAAGAGGTGATCGACTTCGAGTATCAGCCTATCAAGTGCCAGAAGACTTACCGCGTGGTGGCACTGCGCAAAAACCTTTCCGTAGAAAAAGGCGAAGACGTTTTGTTCGATGAAATCCGCTACTTCTTCTACATCACCAACGACTTCGATCTCACGGCCGAGCAGGTCGTGCATGAAGTAGGGCAGCGCTGCAATCAGGAGAACTTGATCGAACAGCTCAAGAACGGCGTGCGGGCACTTCACGCTCCGGTGAATACGCTCCATGCAAACTGGGCATACATGGTGATCACGGCTTTGGCGTGGAGTCTGAAGGCTTGGCTCGCGCTACTTCTTCCGATCTCGCCGCGTTGGGCTGAAACCCACACCGAGCACCGTCAACGCGTTCTGGCCATGGAGTTTCGCAAGTTTGTTTCGGCATTCATCAACATCCCCTGTCAAATCGTCATGACAGGGCGGCGGATCATTTACCGTCTTCTTGCATGGAACGAATGGCAACATGTCTTCTTCCGAGCGCTGGCCGCCATCTGAGTCTCTCTTTCGTGTGACCGTTGGCTGCATCGTGCGGCCTACGGAAGTCCAACACTCAACCAAGCCTGATCGCAGAACGACAACCGAGAATTACGAGAAGACAGACACCCAACAGCCTACGATGAGCCGGCCAGGGGCAGAGTGTCCCTATCGATTCCCACACTTGCGCTCACGTCACTCGACTGTCGCGCCTAACATTCTTCGCTTGTTTTGGGTCTAGTG
>JBBSGY010000535.1:0-1938 GCA_038253645.1 Acidimicrobiales bacterium | reverse complement strand
GAACAGCTGTGCCTTTACCTGCATTTGCCCTTGTCGGTTTCTTGATGCTTAGCAGCATCGCAGTTTTGTACATACTCGTTGCGTTGGGTGGGCGTCATGGACACGCGAACAGAGGTAGTCGGACGCACCACCAATCCATTCTTTACTTCAACAAGATCGCAAAGCTTTCACCCGGAGAATGGAAATCTATTTTCGATGACCCGGTCGCTCTGCAGGATTCACTTTGCGAGTCGTATATCGGAGAGGCGCACGATCTTGCTGAGCGAGTGCGGGCAAAGTAGGACAAGTTTTACGCCGCATTAAGGATGCTCGTGCTTGCCCTGGCTTGTTTCACTTTGTATGCGGTTGTTGCGTGCGTCGCGTCCGTCCATCCGCAGTCGATCGGCGTTGATGCCAACACCACATTCCGACCCTTGGGCGTCAGTTCGCTATTAACTGTCGTTGCAATTGCATCACTCGTTGCGTTCGCCGTCGCGTGGCGAATGCCCGAAAGGAATGAACACCACACCGGCTTCTCAATTAACAGCGACCTAACACGTGGCTCGAGCAATCAGTAGCGTTCAACACAAGAAACACGCGACGATCGTCTGGACCGCCTAGCTGCGTTAACCGTGCACAATATGAACAACGGGTAGGCACATCTGCGGATTAGTTCGTCAGTCGGGATGTTCGGCGATGTTGATAATTGTGAGCTCAAGTCTGAATCCAGGCACGCCGATGACAGTAGTGGCCCACTGCACCAGTTGTAAATCTGTCCAAGTGGGGTAATATCAGTATCGCTGATATATAAGAGGAGCCAATCATGAGCACCACGGGGTTTCGCCCAGTCGGAGAGGTTGAAGTTGACGGCCGGCGCCGCATCAGCATGGCCCGGCTCGGCATCGGCATACACGAGAACGATCGCTTTCGAGTTGAGATGGCCAACGATGGCACCCTTCGTCTTATCCCGGTCGCAACCATCACCAAGCAGGAGCTGAAAGTACTCGCCAATCCTGAATTGATGGCATCGATTCGCGAAGGAATCGAACAGGCTCGCAAGGGCAAGACCACGGCAATTGATTTCTCCCAGTACCTCGACGACGACGAAGCGGAGTAACTTCCGCCGACGCGACAGACCGTGTCATTGCATGAAAAGCGAGTTACCGAACAGCGTTAGTCACGTAGCTGGCCTTCGTCGTCAGCCGATGGAGCCTTCCATTTGGAGTTCGATCAAGCGACTCCACTCGACGGCGTATTCAAGCGGCAGGGTGCGCGTAACGGGCTCGATGAAACCGTTGACGATCATGCCCATCGCCTGCGCCTCGTTGAGACCGCGGCTCATCAAATAGAAGAGTTGGTCGTCACCGACTTTCGACACCGTTGCCTCATGGCCGATTTGCGCGTCTTTCTCCGCAATCTCTTGATAAGGGTAAGTGTCGGAACGCGAAATATCGTCGAGCAACAACGCGTCGCAACGAACGAACGACTTCGACTTGTGCGCACCTTCCTCGACACGAACGAGCCCGCGGTAAGAGGTGCGGCCGCCGTCTTTCGAAATCGACTTCGACACGATGGTCGAAGTTGTCTCAGGAGCTGCATGCACCATCTTTGCGCCGGCGTCTTGGTGCTGGCCTGGGCCTGCGTAGGCAACCGACAGAACCTCACCGGAAGCCTTCGGACCCATCAAATAAACGGCGGGGTACTTCATAGTGAGGCGTGAACCGATGTTTCCATCGATCCACTCCATGTGGCCTTCGGTTTCAACACGCGCTCGCTTGGTCACGAGATTGAAGACGTTCGGATACCAGTTCTGAATGGTCGTATACGTGACGCGTGCGTTGTTCTTCACAATGATCTCGACAACTGCAGAGTGCAACGACTCAGTAGAGTATTCAGGCGCTGAGCAGCCCTCGATGTAATGAACCTGCGAACCTTCGTCCGCAATGATCAGTGTGCGCT
>JBBSGY010000534.1:0-1940 GCA_038253645.1 Acidimicrobiales bacterium | reverse complement strand
GAAACGGGTACAAAACAACCATGACCACCGAAGAGAGCGCTGAGAAGTTAAAGGGACAAGCAAAAGAAGCTGTTGGGCGTGTCACGAACGATCCAGATCTTCAAGTCGAGGGTGAAAACGATCAGACCGCGGCGAACACAAAAGAGAAAATCGGCGATGTGGCCGACAAGGCAAGCGGTGCCGTTGATTCAGTCAAAGACAAGCTCAACGACAAAAACGACGATTGAAACGAAGTTTCCTTCATTCTGAAAAGACGGCGAGTTGGGCATCCAATTCGCCGTCTTTCGCGTCGATGTCTTTGAGCGACACTTCTACCGCGTTTTCGTGAGCCGGGTTGATGAGCAACAGCAGCACTCTCGCCACCGGCGTCTTCACATTGCGTGCAATCAGCCGTTTGTAGGTCAGCAACTGCCACTTATAATGCTGTGCGAGCGCGGTGATGCCGTCGGAGCTTGCGACTTCGTCGGTCTTGTAGTCGACAATGACAAGACCTTCCTCCGTTTCATAGCAAAGGTCCATCAAACCTTCGAGAACCAGCTCATCGTGCTCTATGGATCCGGCGAGTTCTCGCCAGTACCTACCGGACGCAATTGCATCACTCATGCACGTTGAGTTGAGAGCAAGTTGCACCGAACGACGGATCTCATCAATCCTCGATGCGGCCATCGGCTCGTTCTCGACCGACAGAGCGATCAACGATTCGAGGTGGCTTGCATCCGGAAGATCGATCGTCTCGAGAACCCAGTGCACCGCCCGGCCAAATGCCATTCGCTCGCCGCGGCTGACTTCGACATCGCCGACGACCGTGGCGACTTGTGGCTCACCTTCGACGAACTTGTTGATACCGGTAGCGGAAATCGAAAGCGGACGGCTCGCAGCAGCGATGATGTCGGCGCGCTCATTGGATCGCTCAAGTACGTCGACGTTGTCTTGAGCCGCCCCAACTGCGGGGCGCGCGCCCGCACCCAACGCTGCCGGAATTGATGGGAGTAACACGTCTTGCACAGCCGGGGTCAGTCGAGCAGCCAGCGACTCGTTGCTGCGCTTGACGTGGTGCAGGCTGACAATCAAATGATCACGCACACGTGTCAGCGCCACATAGAGTAGTCGGTCAGACTCTTGTTTCTGCGCTGATTCATCTAGGGCGTCGGCCTCTACGAATCCGGGAGTTTCCCAACCGACCGTCTTATTGCCGACGCGCACTTCGCGACGCGTGCCGGACCACAACACCCTTGCGGATGCTTTGTTGGGCGGGTTCGAGTTGACTCCGGTTACAACTACGATCGGAAACTCCAAGCCTTTTGCGGCGTGAATCGTCATCACGCGAACCGCATCATCGTCTTTTTCCGCGACGATAGCCTCGCGGGCATCGGCGCCGTATTCTGCCTGACCGCGCGCCCATGAGACAAAGCCCGAAAGCGTCGAGCCCCCATCTTCGGTCCACTGCATCACCTGGTCCGTCAGAAATCGCAGACGGTGCCAGGCCTCACGCTGGCGAGGCTGTGCAAACGCCATTTGAAACAGCTTCCGATCGCGAATGACTTCGTCGACGAGCGCCGGAACGCGCTCAGTCCATCGCCGCTCGTACCGCTCGCGCAACCAAGCGAACGCTTGCGCCACCGGATGCGATGCGAGTTCATCGGGAACCGGCTCGCGAAAATCCCATGCGCCACTCCCCTGCACCCATGTCAACAAGTCATCATCGCCGCATGCGAAGACAACGCTACGCAGCGCCGCAACGACAGAGATCGCGTCTTCCGGATCATCGATCGCCGCCAGCGTCGCAAGCACATCGCGAATCTCCTGCGTCGCCCAGA
Source organism: Acidimicrobiales bacterium (assembly GCA_038253645.1). Classification (GTDB taxonomy): domain Bacteria; phylum Actinomycetota; class Acidimicrobiia; order Acidimicrobiales; family JBBSGY01; genus JBBSGY01. The sequence goes on along the minus strand of JBBSGY010000534.1, from coordinate 123 downwards.
TGAGCGAGCGGCTCTCGACGCGAAACGGAATCGATGCCGCCTTTAATGCGCGCTCCGTTGCCGGCAGCGAAGTTCTTCCCGGAATAAGGATTGCTATGTCCGCAAACTGTGCCGGGCGCATTT
>JBBSGY010000533.1:0-1951 GCA_038253645.1 Acidimicrobiales bacterium | reverse complement strand
CTGCGAGAACCTCCCAGAGACCCACGCCTTCCTGAAGAAGCTGCGCAAGCACGTCGACGCGAAGTTCCCGGGGCGCATGCTCCTCGCGGAAGCAAACCAGTGGCCCGAGGACGCCGCCGCCTACTTCGGCAACGGCGACGAGTGCCACATGAACTTCCACTTCCCGATCATGCCGCGGCTCTTCATGTCGATTCACATGGAGGACCGCTTCCCCATCATCGACATCCTCCGGCAGACGCCGGAGCTCCATCCGTCGTGTCAGTGGGCGATGTTCCTCCGCAACCACGATGAGTTGACCCTCGAGATGGTCACTGATGAAGAGCGTGATTACATGTACAGCGAGTACGCGAAAGACCCGCGTATGCGTTGCAATCTTGGCATCTCACGGCGCTTGTTGCCACTTGTCGAAAACGACCGTCGCATTGCCGAGCTATTGCATGCGCTCTTGTTGTCATTCCCGGGTAGTCCAATCCTTTACTACGGCGACGAGATCGGCATGGGTGACAACATCTTCCTTCCCGACCGTGACAGCGTCCGCACGCCGATGCAGTGGTCGCCCGACCGCAACGGTGGCTTCAGTCGTGCAGATTTTGCGCAGCTCTACCTTCCGCCATTGATGGACTCGGTGTTCGGCTACCAGGCCATCAACGTCGAGAGCCAGGAGCGCAACACTGCGTCGTTCCTCCACTGGATAAAACGCATGCTCGATGTCCGCAAGCAGCATCCGTTGTTCGGTACAGGCAGCTTTGAAATTCTGCCGGCCGAGAACCCGTCGGTGCTTGCGTATTACCGCCAAGAGGGTGACGACATCGTGTTGTGCGTCAACAACCTCAGCCGTTTTGCGCAACCAGTGGAACTCATGCTCGCTCAATTCGAGGGGCTTGTGCCGGTCGAGATGCTCGGGCGGGTTACTTTTCCATCGATCGGTGAATTGCCATACTTCATTACGCTTGGTGCATATCAATTTTATTGGTTCCAGCTCGTTCCATCCAAGGACCTTCGTGCAACATCTTGAACATGTTCACCTAAAGGCAGTTGAGGCGCTGCTCCCAGAGTGGCTGGTGAAACAGCGATGGTTTCAGACGGCCGAAAGCGGAGTGACGACAGCGCGCATTGCGGAGAGCGAAGCGCTCAGCAAGTCGGGTCCGACGTTGTTATGGACGATTGTCGAAACTGACAACGATGCGACGTATCAGGTGCCACTCGGCCTTCGTGCGCGTAAGTCGATTGGTCCGGTACTACTCGGTCACAATGACGCGTTGCTCGGTGACATCATTGTCGACGGTGTCGACATCGTTGTTTATGACGCGCTCATCGACAGTGATCTCAATAAGGTTCTCTTCGACCTGATCGTCGACGGCAAAGAAACTGCCCACAGCGTTCGATCGATGGGTGCAGAGCAATCCAACACCTCTTTGATCTATGACAACCGGCTCATGTTGAAGGTGTTTCGCCGTCTGCATGAGGGCGCGAATCCTGATCTCGAAGTTACTCAAAAGCTGACCGAGGCCGGTTTTGCACACGTAAAGCCCGTCGTCGCAACATGGGAGCGCGGAGATCACGATTTGGCTGTATGCCAGCCGTTTCTGTGGGACGGAACTGACGGCTGGAAGATGGCACTTGCTTCGGTGCGCGACTTCCTTGGACCTGAAGTCGCCGGCGGTTCCGCGACCACAGGCTTGGTTGCGCTCATTGAGGAACAGCCGAACGATCCTGGATCGGCGGGCGGTGACTTCGGTGATGAATCGCTACGGCTCGGCGAAGTAACAGCCTTGATGCATGTAGCCCTCGGGGAGATCTTTCCAACCACGGAGTACGACCCATCGAAGTTGATCGATTCATTGGAGCAAGGTCTCGATGCGCTTGCGCCGGCCCAACAATCCGTGTTGCAGTCGATCATGGACGAGTTGAGGAAATTGTCACCAGGCGAAGCCGGGCGTTCGACTCGCGT
>JBBSGY010000532.1:0-1951 GCA_038253645.1 Acidimicrobiales bacterium | reverse complement strand
GCGCTCCTTCAGGCAGCAGGAGATAATCCCGAGCGAGTTGCGTCAGAGGCTTCCTTCGCGCAGCTATGCGGTGTTGCACCGTTGCCTGCGTCTTCGGGCAAGACAACTCGACACCGACTCAATCGGGGCGGTAATCGCCAGACAAACTCGGCGCTTTCGGGAACCGGAATGGGCTACACCAGCTCCGACACCGCTATACAAGCATTGGGAAATTTGTTCGCCGCTGCAACGAAATACGCTGCTCCTACCACGTCAACGCCCGGTGACGTTGTCGCCGACAACACGCTCGCGCAACCGAGCGGCGAAACGCTTACCCTGACCTACAAGCTCGCTACAGCGAGCAATCAGATGGCAGGCACCTACAACACCAATATCGTTCTCGGCGCCACGGCGGTTTTTTGATCCGGTAGTCGACTACTCACTCGCCCGTAGGACACACCCGAACCCGGGACAGGTTGAGTCGGACGTATCACACCGACACACCGCCGGGAGCCACCTGGACCGCTGTGCCGGTACAGAACTACGTCGGGCATCGGCCCAGGTGTGCAGGAAATGGACGTACCACGGCGTGGTGGTCGGCCCGGGATTCCTCAAGAGACACACGCGATCTGATCATCCGTCTCGCCACCAAAGTCCAGCTTGGGGCAAACGTCGAATCCAAGGCGAGTGCAAAAGGTCGGTGTGAGCGTCTCGTACACGACCATCATGCGCGTACTTCAGCGACACAACATTGGTCCGGCTCCCCGAGCGGGACGTCCTGGTCCGAATTCTCGACACACCCGTTTCCAACAACGTTGAGCCGTTGACTGACAATCGACGAGTTCGCTGCTCGCGACTTCTTGGAGGCTTGATACGCACGTGATCGCAACGGGGAAACTCGACTGACAGAGTCGTCGAAACGTCACCGACGACGCCGCTCGGTTGCGTGGATTCGTCATCAACGTATTGCCTCATGTCAAAACCTCCGGCAACGCGATCAACCGCGTAGTCGATTATCGAACGAGTAGGCTTGAAAATCGGCATCAGATCGCCAGCAATGCAGCTGCACCACCGCAAATGCGATACCGGATCATCGATGGTCATTAAGTGCATCGTGAAGGCGTCACCCAAGCAACCGGCTAGCCACTCGACCGCGCTGACAAACGACCCGATGCTGCTTCTGACGCGGTGACCGGTCCAGAACACGCGAGCAACACTCTGAGCATGGTGTAACAACGGTTCATGAAGTACTAGAAACCGGGCGATTTGCTACCGGCCTGAGCCGCTCCGAGTATGTAATCGAATCCCATTACTTTGCTCAACTGATACGGAACAGACGCCTCTCGAATGTCAGATGATCCGATGACGTATTGAATCAGCCGGTCAAAGCCAAGTCCATATCCTGCGTGCGGTGACGTTCGTCTTTCCGCGATGACATCGAGGTAAGGGCGGAAATCATCGATGGTCGCGAGGTTCTGTTCCGTGATGTGTCGAAACATGGTCGAGTGGACCAAACGATCGAGTACCAGTTCGTATTCATGCTCACGAACTGCGGCCCCAACCGATTCACCCGCCAGCGGAAGAATCAGATCAGCGCTCTGCACAACATTTGGGTTCATGCTGTCCACGCGCATGTTGAAGAACTTGATGTCCTTCGGAAAATGCGTCACGAACGTCGGCGTCAAGTCTGTTCCCCTTCTGGCGGCAAGCAATTCCAGAATGGCGGACTCGTGAACGGATCGCAGATCGTCACCCCATACGACGCGGCCAGCCTTGCCGGAACGATTGAGAAGTTCAACTGCCTCGTCGTAGGAAATGCGTTCGAAGGGCTTGAGACAATCCCGCTGAAGTATCTCGGCCCTTTCACCGACAAGGTCGAGTGCGACATCAGAAGAGCGTTCGAGGACCGCAGAAATGGCCGACCTGAATGTGTTCTCGATGTGCTCGAGAAGCTGGGTCGCGAGTTCGGCAT
>JBBSGY010000531.1:0-1955 GCA_038253645.1 Acidimicrobiales bacterium | reverse complement strand
TGACGAACGGTCGACGGCGACGCATCGAAGTTCTTGGCAATGAGCTCACGCGAAAGTTCGTAGGTTGACTTGAGCGTGTAGAGCAGCAGTGACATTGGATTGCCCCGAGTGTCGGGGTGTACCAGTTCGTCAAGGGCACTGAGTAACTCCGGCTGCAGATCGATTGCCTTCTTGCGACCGCCACCTGGGGCACGCTGACGATCTGACGGTTCGATGCCGTCAACGACTTCGCCATGCGCCTTGATGATGGTGTTGCGGCTCTGACCCGACGCCAAAGCTACCGCTGTGTTGCCTCCACGACCCAGAGCGTCGGCCATTGCACCACTCACCACCCGACGTTGCAATTCGGTGCAATGCGGCAACACGTCACTGAAGTATTGGGCAAGCGCGTCTTCAGTAAGGATCAGTTCCATCTTTGCACGCTAAATCGCGCGCCTTAATCAAGCGTGGACCCTAAAGTCAGCCGGGGACATCGATATCAACGGAAATTCCGGTTTCGGGCGTGCTTAAGGCGAGCCCTTAGTCACCGGCCGTTACGAAGTCGATGAGACTCTCGACAGCGCCGACCAGTTCAGGTTCCAGATCTGCGTATGAAGTGACCTCGCCGAGCAATTGCTTCCATAGCGCGCCCGGTTCGGCTACACCGAAAAACTCGCATATCCCGACTTTCCACTGGCGGTCACGAGCGATCGATGGCCAAGCCGCAATGCCGACTGTCGTTGGTCGAATTGCCTGCCAAACATCCACATAAGGAGTTCCGGTGATGCGAACATGCGGACTGCTGATGGTCGTCACCAGGCGCGACTCTTTACTGCCTGCGACGAGGTGATCGACCAGCACTCCAAGCCGGGCAGATGCGGTCGGCTGGAGAGACTCAATGACATCGGGGAGATCGTCGATGCCGTCGAGACGTTCGACGACGATCCCCTCGACGCGCAAGTCATCGCCCCAAACTTTCTCGACAAGTTCGGCGTCGTGAAGTCCTTCTACAAGTATGCGGCTTGCTTTCGCGACACGGGCTGCCGTCGAAGTAGGCATCACGGAACCGGAAGCAGTCCGCGCCGGCGCTTTTTTCGAGACGGCCGGCCGGACAAGTGTCACCGTTTCGCCGTTGAATGCAAACGCTCCCGGTACCATGCGAAAGATTCGTTCGAGCCCACTGCTCTTGGAGCGAAGTACGACCGTGCCGTCATGTTCGACACGAACAACCGAGCCGCGAAATTTCGACGACCGATGTAACACCGTCAGCCCGGTACGGGCCTCTAGGGACGGCCACTCGGCATCCATCCGTTCCTTGCCGTCGATAGGTCCGCTGAGAATTCCAGAAAGGTTGTATTTGGACACGTCGCCAGATTACGCGGCGCGCCTCGATAGCGGTGACTTAGCTCACGACCGGAGCGTTGGATGAAACGATCACCGAGTCTCCGCTTACCTTCGTGAGCGAGTATTTTCCGGCGTCATTCTTGAAGGTCAATACATTGGGCTTATTGTTCACGATGACATTCAACTTGTGTGATCCGGGAGTCAAGAACCAGTCGTGAGGCAAGCCGCTTCGGTTGCCCGTCGTTATCACCGTGTGACTGTCTTCGTCGCTACAGCGCTGGACAATCGGGATGTACTTCTTCACCGTGTATGACTTGACCGTGAGCGTGACGGCACCATTGGGTGAAGGTGCGTTGTCGATCTCGAGGTTTCGGTCGAGACGGCTGCATGCCGGGCGTGACTCGGCCGATATCACCATGACGCCTTGTGGCAGCGTCGAAAGCGGCGGGTTTTGTTCGATCGACACGCTTGCAGCGGTTGGAGTCGTTGTCTCGTGGAAGCCGATACCTGTGACCCAAACGACGCCGAAAGCAATTGCGACGAGCGTAAGCAACACTCCGACAAATTTCATGAACACAATTCGAGTATGTCGGATATCAAAGGCTCCCTCAAGGCCCCTGTCGACCGCGCTG
>JBBSGY010000530.1:0-1975 GCA_038253645.1 Acidimicrobiales bacterium | reverse complement strand
ACGACGAGTTCTCACGGCATCGGATTTTCGACCGACTCGCAGTTCAGGGCACAGTGCTCAAGAAATTCAGATCATGCAGCTCGCGGACGAGCGTGCAGCCTCATAAATGGCGAAAGTCGAGCTCGTAGACAAGTCAGGCATAAACACTGTGTTGTTGAGTGGACGCGCTGCGCGCGGATTCGAAGATTCGTTCGACTTCACTGGCTCGCTGCGCGACCGCGTCAATGGCGAGCGTCCGGGGAAAGCGCCGCTCAATCTGCAAGTTATCGAACAGACCTCGCTCGCAGGGTTGCATGGTGCCGCGCTCGCGGCTTTGGACTACGAAGTGATCAAGCCCGACTAGACAAGCTGCATGAGCGACTCGTCGAATCCCCGAACACAATGGGTGGAGTTTGGACGTCATCGATTGCATATCGCCGACGTCGGAGACGTTGATGGCACACCGGTGGTCGTAGTACACGGCGGACCAGGCACGGGCAACGATCTTCGCGAGGCACAGATATTTGACCTCAAGCGTTGTCGTGTCCTGCTGCCGGATCAGCGAGGAACTGGCAAGAGTGCACCGAACGCCGCAGCAGAAAAGGCGCCGGAAGGCCTGCGTGACAACACAACCCGCAACCTCATTGAAGATATGCGTCGCATCAAGACTCAGCTCGGCGTACATCAACCGTGGGTTCTTGCCGGTCACTCATTTGGCGCTGCACTTTCCATGGCTTACGCGCTCACCTATCCCACCGAAGTCCGCGGACTAATTCTTTCCGGAACGCTTCTCTGTCGCGACAGCGATTTCGAGTACTTGTTCGGGCCCCAAGGTTTCGCTGCGTCGCAACGCGCCGACGCCTACCGCGAATTCCTGGAACATTTAAGCCCGGAGATTCCTCGCAATCCGGTTCAGACTTACACGCAACTCGCGTGGAACAAAGTTCGCGCGATTCGCGAGGACGCCGCTTGGGAATGGGTGCGTTGGAACACGCAGCTTTACTATACCGACCCGCGCCCTGAACCTGAACGTACGCCGCAAGCTGTGACGCGAGCAGTTAATTTCACGCGATTGATGCAGCATTACATGCAGAATCGAATGTTCCTATTTGATCTTTTCGGTCCTTCGCCGGGAAACAACCAGTTGCTCGAGAACGCTGCAAGGCTTCCGGATGTCCCGATTCGCATCGTTCACGGCGCGCTCGACCTCGCTACGCCAGTAGCCGGCGCGCAACGGCTTCAAGCGGCGATCAATGCGTCTCCTCGCGATAACTTCGCTTCACTCACAATCGTTCAAGGAGCGTCGCATTCGTCGAGCGAACCTGGTCAATTGGATGCAATGCGTAGCGCCGCTGAGTTCATATACGAATAGCATCAAATTGGTAGGTCGACAATCTCTTTGAAATGGAGCACTGGACGCTTATGTCTTTCGAATACGCAATTGTCGATGCCTTTACAGACGTGGCTTTTGGAGGCAATCCAGCCGCGGTTGTGTTGCTGAGCGCGGCGAAGCCTGACGAATGGCTTCAATCCGTTGCGACCGAATTGAACCTGTCAGAGACCGCTTTTGCGGACGTGACCGCTGAGCGCGGCGTCGCCATGCCGCTGCGGTGGTTTACGCCGGCTGCCGAGGTCGCTCTGTGCGGCCATGCGACTTTGGCTACCGCGCATGTTTTAGGTGGCGATCGCGTTTTCTCGACCAAGAGCGGAAATTTGAGCTGCACCCAAACTGCGGATGGATGGATCAAAATGGACTTTCCTGCCGATCTGCCAACACCCGTTGAGCATGACGACGTCATTGCGCGTGCAACCACGGGTCTCGATGTTAAAAACGTTGCGCGCGGCGTGTTCGACTTGCTTATCGAAGTCGCCACCGAAGCCGAACTTCTTGCGTTTGTGCCATCCCTCGAAGCGATTTCAGCAATTGGCGGTCGTGGAGTGATCGTTACCGCGCCAAGCGATCGATCCGGCATCGACTTTGTGAGTAGATGCTTTT
>JBBSGY010000529.1:0-1983 GCA_038253645.1 Acidimicrobiales bacterium | reverse complement strand
TCGACCGACCCTGACAGCGCGCGTGCATTTTATGCGGGAGTGTTCGGGTATCGCTACGAACCACTTCCCGACGCGGGACCGGACTACACAACGTTCGGCCTTGCAAACGAAGAAGCGCCGTGTGGCGGTATGGGCGGAATGATGGGCATGGAAGGTCTGCCGTCGCACTGGGTTGTGTACTTCGGTGTTTCCAACATTGCAGACGCGGTAGCTTCGGCCGAGAACGACGGCGGCTCGGTTATGTTGCGCGAGTTCGACACGCCGTATGGCCGCACTTGCCGACCCGACCGGTGCAACCTTCTGGGTAGTCGAAGCCGACTGGTCTCAAACCCCCGAACGCGCTTCATAGACCCCTCGGCGACCGCCAGCTCCCTTCCCCATAACTGTGTGTAGCCCGCACCCTGGCAGGGAAACATCTACACACAGTTCTGATGGGGTGACGCGACGCTTTCGGAACTGTGTGTAGCCCGAGCCTGCCGAGGGAAACATCTACACACAGTTCGGCTGGGAAGGGCGCTCCGGCGGCGAGCGGGCGCCTTCTTGTTCAGCTAGCCGTTGTACGCCTTCTCGAGCGTGTCAGCGTCGATCTTGACCATTTGGCGCATTGCTTGCATTGCACGTTGCGCACCCTCGGGGTCGGGCCCGCCGACATACTTGCCGAGCACGTCCGGAACGATTTGCCAGGAGAGTCCGTACTTGTCTTTGAGCCATCCACACTGGACAGGTTGGCCACCCGCTATAAGTGCATCCCAGTACTTGTCGACCTCTTGCTGAGTCTCACAATTAAGGAACAGCGATATTGCTTCGGTGAACTTGAACTGCGGACCGCCGTTCAACACCATGAACTCTTGTCCGGCGAGCTCGAAGTTGGCCGTCATCAACGCACCTGGTGTCCCTGGACCCGCGTCCCCATAACGGGTTGAGTCGGTCACCTTCGAATTCGGGAAGATCGATGTATAGAACTCAATTGCTTCTTCGGCTCGATCATCGAACCACAAACACGGCTTGATCTTTTGCACTGTCAGCTCCTCTAGGTCTCAACGCCTCGGCATCCGTACACATATGCGTCGGAGCCGGTTTCGCGTTCTCGACATACTCTCGCGAATTTCTTTCAGCTGCGAGAAGTAATTGGTCACATGCCGACAAATAGGACGCGCATATCGTCGACGCGAGATTTTCCTTCACGCGGCGAGTTTGCGTGATTAGTTTCCGTGGCGTACGTCAGTCAGCCCACCCCCTGGAGGCACAAAGTGAGTCGAAGTATCCGCAGGAAAGCTCTTGTCGGGCTCGCAACAGCAGCGGTCGTTGTCGCAACGTTTGCAGTACCGGCATCTGCATCGACAACGCATCACGAACAATCCGGCGGCAGCGGCGACTGGAAAGGCCAACACCACAACTGGAAGCAAGACAAAGGCGGCGAGAAACACGACATTGAGGCAGCGAAGACAGTCGCCGATGGCCTCAACGGCGTCGGTGGTTTCGACTTCGGACGACACGGCCTGTACGTCGCCGAAGGCAGCAAGGGACAAGCCACCAAAATCGACCCGAAGACCGGCTCCAAGTCGGCCGCGGTCATCGGACTTACAAATCCATCAGGCGTTGCGTTCGTCGACGGCAAGCTCGTGATCGCGACAGCTGGTTCGGAAGTGCCCGACACCAAAACCACGGGCGACTCATCTGTGTTCGTTGCCGAACCAGGCAAAACGCCACGGTTGCTTGCAGACTTGAAGCAGTACGAAATCGACCACAATCCTGACGGTCAACTTCAATTCGACCCGAAGACGCACGAGCCGCTCGACTCATTGTCGAACCCGTTTGCGATCATTGCGCAACGCGGCGGCTACGTGTTGGTTGCCGACGCAGGTGCCAATGCAGTGCTGTCGATCAACCGCGAGGGCGACGTAAGTCTGTTCTTCTTGCCTCCGTTGGTAACGACGGGCGCTTGCGCTGGTAAGTCGAACAATGACCCGCAACACGTTGGTT
>JBBSGY010000528.1:0-1999 GCA_038253645.1 Acidimicrobiales bacterium | reverse complement strand
TTTGTCGCGGGCCTTTTCGGCCGATTCAAAGATGATGACTCCACTCACCCTTTCCCTTTCCCTTTCGCTCGAGATCGCGTCATGACGATGATCCGTCCACGCCAGCGCCACGACGAAAGCACCGCCCTCGGAACAGACAACGCCGGTCCCGCTGGTAAGCCGGGTAGCCATGCCTCACAGGCTCACCGAGACGATTCGCAAATGACAAATCGCTTGCCGGCCGAAGGTCGGATCCTCCCGGTGGTCGTCTACCTCGCAACCGACTTTCGCGAGCATGGCCCACTCGACAATGGTGACATCGGACTCCTCGGAATGATTCAGACGTCCGCCCGCGCGGGCATGCGTGTTTGCCGCTGGGAGCCAAATCTTCAACACCCGCTCGACGGCCGGTTACTGCTTGTTGATCCACTCGATTCTCACGATCCGGGAAAGGTCGTCGACCGCGAAAAGGTGCGAAATTGGCCTGGCGGAATTTCGCTCCTCGCACGTTGGCCAGGCGACGAAAACCTCGTTGACGCGGCAATCATCGGCTTTACCGGCCCTCACGGCGAACCTCGAGTAGTCCGTGACGCGTGCAGTATCACCGTCCACCGGTCAGAGCGCATTGCGGGGTATCGAAGTGGCATTGACTTCGCCGCTTCCGGCGCCAAGGCATCGCTCGCCAAGCAGGCATTCCACGTAATAACTCGCCAACAGGCCGAAGATGTTTACCGGGCGACCGGTGCAATCGACATCAGCATCGGTGGAGCAAAGTACATCGCCGAAGTGAAGCGTGACGAAAATGCCTCATAGCGACCCGAAACGGGAGGCGTCTGACCTCTCATCGGTCCTCGGCGCGGTCATGACCAAGGCACAAAGGACAGGTAAGATAATCGGCAGCGACACCCCAGATATTTCGCAGTGGACGGCACTTTTCAGCCCGCAAATTCAATCGACGGTTGGACGTCCCGCAGCGGACTCCTCAGGACTCCCAGCGCATACAACCACCCAGGAGGCCGCCACGCCCTCCATCGGCGGTCTGGGTCGTTAGAGCCGCCTGAACCGCCAGTTCAGGCACTGTGTCCTATATGGTCCATTGTGTGGCCCGCTACCTAAGCCAGGAGTGGTTTAAAGAGATGCGGGCCGCTGCCGCCGCACACCCCCGCTCCTCCACCTCCACCTCCCCCTCGGGAGCCCCTGAGCGAGCTGTGTCACTGCGGGAGACGGTGACCGGGACGCCGTTCGGTGACGTCTCGTTTGTGATGTCGATCGATGCCGGCGCGATAACGATCGACGATGCATCAGAGACGGTTGCCGATGTCACTTTCACGCAAAATTATGCAACGGCAGTTTCGCTCCACAAGGGTGACGTCACAACCCAAGAAGTCTTCTTCGAAGGCAAGGTGCGTGTCGCAGGGCACCTGAACGCACTGCTCGACAACGCGGACCTCGTGCAGGGCGTTGCCCCTGTGTTCGCGGACGTTCGATCGCAAACAACTTACGAATAGGCGTTACAAAAGGCTGAACGCCTCACTCAACGGGCCGCGCCCGAGAGTTGCCATGAGCACATCGGCGAGCCTGCCTTCGCTCTGCGCGACGTCGATACACAGGTGCCCTGCGCTACGCAACGGCTCATCGAATTCGGGTGACATTGCAACGCCGGTCGCACGCGAGATATCAAGACTGTGAATCGCGAGTTCGAACGTACGTGTCGGCAGGTAGTGAACAAGCCGAATCGTTCCGGGCCTACTGACGATGAGCGTGTCATCACTCGCAACAGCTGCCTTCTCGAGCACGCGCGCCGCCAGTTCGTCGACATGCTTTGCAGGATCATCTCCAAGTGCTGCACCTGCCTCGCGCCCACGCCGCGCGACGTCCGCATGGATCTGCGCCATGTCACCCTGGTGCAGCGCGCTCTCCAAATACGCAACCGGGCCGGCGACTTCCGGTTCGCCCTTCGCGGGCTTCTCCAGGTAGTCACCGACTGTCGAAATCGCGCGAGTCGTGTGACCGACCAAGT
>JBBSGY010000527.1:0-2001 GCA_038253645.1 Acidimicrobiales bacterium | reverse complement strand
CTCACGCCGAGCTCATCGACGTCGGCAAGAAGCCCGGAAACCCCTACCCCTACGCACAGGATGAGATCAACAACCTTCTTGTCGACCGTGGCGGAAAGCTGCCCATCGTCGTGAGGCTGAAAGGTGGTGACCCTTTTGTCTTCGGTCGCGGGGGTGAAGAACTCGCCGCCCTGAAGGCAGCCGGCATCAAAGCCGAGGTCGTGCCGGGCATCAGCTCGGCGATTGCGGCACCCGCGTATGCGGGCATTCCCGTTACACACCGCCCGATCGCGACGAGTTTCACAGTCGTCACCGGTCACAGGATGCAGGGTGAGCCCGAGATCAACTGGGACGCCCTAGCGCAACTCGGCGGCACGATCGTCGTGATGATGGGAGTGACCGAGCGGGCACTCATTGCGGGTCGGCTGATTGATGCAGGGCTTTCGCGCATAACGCCGGTCGCCGCCATTACATGGGGAACACATGATCACCAACAAGTTTCACGAACGACGCTGCAGCATCTCGGTGTGCTCGAACTGAATCCGCCGGCAACCATCGTTATCGGCTCAGTCGCCGGACTCGACCTTGAATGGTTTACATCCGACTGAGTTGCGTGCGCCATACTGCGGGTAATGAAGGAACCCGCGAACAACCCGTGGCTTTTCAACTCCGATGCGAACATCACTCTGGTTTGCGCGGAACTTCCGGTTGATCGGCGACCGATTTATGCGGACAGACACAACTACAACTACGTAAGCCTCTCCGCTTTTGCGGATCTTGATTCGTTGGTCGAAATCTACGGCCACATACGCGCCCTCAATCCGGCTTCAACCGTAACCATCCGTTCCGCTCACAATTTAGCCACCGACGACCTCAATGGCCACATTGTTCTCATTGGTGGAATTATCTGGAACAGCGCAGCTTCGTGGTTCGAGCAGTTGGTGAATCTACCGGTCAAGCAACTCGTTCACGATGGTGACGTATTCCAAGCAACGCTCGAAACTGGAGAAGAGCGGCGTTTCAGCCCGAATCTCATTGACGGGTCGGACGGGGCGATCGGCACGGATGTCGGTTTGTTCGCCCGAACGCACAACCCATATTCGCCCGCACACACGATCACCTTTTGCAACGGCGTGACGGTACATGGCGTGCGCGGCGTAATTCGTTGTTTCACCGAACCCGCCCTAAGCGCGTCGAACACAGACGCACTCGCTACTCGTCTCCCGACAACTCCGTTCTGCGCGCTGATTCAAGTGGAAGTCTTCAACAGTGAGGCGGCAGTCCCCGACTTGCATCGCGATTCCGTTGTCCTATTCGCAACGAGTCCCGCTAGCTCGCTCGAGCAAACTGTCGAGCTGCGACAAACTCCATCAAGTCAGTAACAGCGTGTCCACCAGATCTGCTCGCTGGAAACTCAGGCTGAGCGAGCAGATCGAGTGCATCCTCGGTGCCGCCGGCCAATGCGCGCAGCAACATGTGACGCTCAGAATCGTCGAGCTCGAATGCGGCTTCGACAAGACGCCTTGCAATTCGGCGTTCGAACGCACTGCGAGCACCGGCTATCTCCGCAGCAACGCGTTCAATCGCACGGGACAAGCCTTGGATATTTCGAAATTGCGCGAACAAGGCGTCGGGCTTGGAAAGTTCCTCCACATCTCCTCGCACTGTAAACCTTTCGAGTCGCGACCGAAGATCTGCGCGCAACTCGTCGCGCTCGGTCATGATCACGTCCAGTGCGCTGACCTCGACCTCGTCGGCCTCTTGATGTGCGTGCCACAGACGCCCGAATGCGCTGTGCACGTCTGTCAACACTCCAGGCCGACCGTGTATTACCTCTGCTCGGCGCGCCAGAATTTCCAGCACCTGCGGCACATAGTCTTCAATTGCCTCACTGTCCAAGATCCGTCGCAGCATAGAGATCGCGGTGATTCGTTCCGCTGCAAAGGAAATGCGCTCCGCCACCTCGCGCACAGCTGCATCACTGTTGAACCAGTGACCACTCTGCTCAATGGCAAAAATGCG
>JBBSGY010000526.1:0-2005 GCA_038253645.1 Acidimicrobiales bacterium | reverse complement strand
CCTCGTGCCGTCGAGGTTCCAAACCTCACGCATGACACAGAATGCCTGGCTTGCATGTGGAAAGCCCAGACCCGCAATCTTTGCGGCGTCACCAATGACCTGCGACATCGGGGGTGACGACGAGGGTCGCATTGCACCGGCGACAGCGTGACGACGCGTTGACGACAGCGTGAACATCCCGTTGAGCAGGAAGTTTGAATACGAGGGTTTGGCAGTCCAAATGCTCTCGTATTCAAACCCGCTCGACCTGCGACAACCCAGGCAAACAGTTGCGGATGTGATGGATGATCGATAGATCCGACGCGCAAGGTTGGCCTCCGGCAGCACAAGGTGCAAACTAGACGAGACGACGAACTACGACGCACAGCTGCTTGTTTCGGAACTCCTCACCGTTCGAGAGCCTTGCCAGTTGCCAAATCTGCTTGACGAATACAGCAAAAGGGTAGAGATCCGGCACTCAACAACAGTCTGGAATTAGATGCCTCAAACCAACACAATCATTAGGTCGCTGCATGACATAGGTCTCGCCGGGTGGTTCGGTGGCAGCCTCATGGGTGCAATCGGATTGAATGGCGCAGCTGCATCAGTTCATGATGAAAAAGAACGCACCGAAGTTGCGAGTGCCGGATGGGCAAAGTGGGCGCCCGTCAATGCAGTGGCCATCGGCATGTATGCGGTTGGCGGTATCGGCCTGATTCTCAACAACAAAGGTCGCATTGCCGGACAAAAAGGCGTGGCAGGCGCCACTGTGCTCAAATCAGCCTTCACTGCCGCCGCACTCGGCGCCACCGCGTACGCGGGTGTCGTCGGAAAACAGATCAGCGACAACTCTGGCCCTGCCGCGGGCGCCACCGAACCAAACGACAAATCATCTGACGCTTTGGCGAAAGCTCAGTCACAAGAAAAGCTTTTACAGTGGGCTATTCCCGCCTCCACAGCGATACTTCTCCTTCTCTCAGCTCGCATGGGTGAGCAACAACGCCCGATGTCAGTTCTTGCCGGAGCCGCCAGCCGTCTGAGCCGAAACTAAACCAGACTTCATGACCGGTTAGGCACGACTTGGCTGACTGACCGGAGCGACCGCGGAGGCCATGACGGTTTCGGCCCGGCTCCACACCCGGTGCAGTCCAAGCGCCTTGACGATCTCGGCGATGTACGCCGGATTCACTACCTTGGCAATCGCAGGCGAACTCTCTGCGTCCACGACTCCCATTTCATTTAGTGCAGTGGCCGCGTCACCCCAACCACCTACGGTTTTGCAGTGTCGAAATGCCTCTTGCAACATCAACACTGACTTGATGTCTCCACCGGAAGTAACTCCGTTGGCGACAAGGATGGCATCGAATTCGATGGATCGAGCAGTTGCAAACGTCCTCTCGACTAGTTCTTCCCCACCGGAGTTCTTTACGGTTCCACCGGTCGGCGCAATCGTGTGGACAACGGCGCCTTTGGCTTTGAGAGCCTTGCGGATCTTGGCCACACCGGCCAAATCAGCACCTGAGTCGATGACGATCCCCAATTTGCGTCCCGCAATAGGCCCGGGTTCGGGATCAATTTGGGAAAGCGCCGGTGATGGCGTTACGGAAGCGGGCTTACCCTTTGGCGCCGGTAAGCCGAGACCCGAGGCAACTGTTTTGCATAGCTCGCTGTCCACGTTCGCCAACACTTCCAACTCGCGCTCACGAATGGTTTGTTCGAAGCATTTACCGAGTTCAAAAGTAAGTGATGCCGCGATGTGCGCTTGTTCGAGCGGGGTGAGGCTCTTGTAGAACAGAGTGGATTGCGAGAAATGGTCGTCGAACGAGACCGGACTAGCCCGAACCACTTCACCATCGACAGGTCGGGGAATGTTCACATATCCGCCGTCGGACTCACCGGCAAGCACCGGCTCCCCTCCAAGATCGTTATCCAGGTACGCACCCAGGCCTTCATGAATCGCTGTTTGATGCATACCATCGCGCAACATGTCGTTGACGGGTGCATGCGGCCGGTTGATCGGGATCTG
>JBBSGY010000525.1:0-2024 GCA_038253645.1 Acidimicrobiales bacterium | reverse complement strand
GCGGCTTGCTCAAGAAGGCACTACGCCAAGGGCACCGGCTGGTTAGTTCGAGCACACATCTCGGCGGCCACCTGTTCTCTGAACACCAGAGGTGTCTTCCCCCTGACGGCGTCACAAATCCTTGAAAGTCTGCTGACTTCCTGCGGATTCGTTCCTGGTCAGCGAAAAATCTGACTCGCCGATCTGCGCTTGAACTAACCAGCCGGTGCCAACGCATTCAGAATCGCGCCCTGCAACTCACCTGAGACGAATGGCTTCGTCAGATAAGTGGCGCCCAACTCGCGCGCACGTGACTGATTCTCGGGAGAATTAGTTGCGCTCAAGAAGACTGCCGGCAGGGCGGCGTTATCGAGTTCGGGGTGGCGCCGAAGCTCTTCGAGTAGGTCAAATCCATTCATTCCGGGGAGCATGACGTCGAGGAGGGCGACTTCGATCGGGAAGTCAATACCAACCATGCTGATGGCCATTCGTGCACTGGGCGCGATCGACACAACGTGCCCATACGTGCGCAAACGTCGCGCAAGCAGGGCAGCGATATCGCCATCGTCTTCGACTATGAGCACACGAGCCACGTAGGTTGATCGGCGCGCTGCCGGCTCGGTTGAGAAAAACGCGGGCCCACCCTGTCTAAAAAACCTGAATACGCAGGTCAGACGTCTTGTTTCGGTGTCGCCGGATTGTTGAGAGGTTGTGAAAGGCTGGGACCATGGCGAATCCTCCAGAGATGCAGATCAACGAGTCCGCGATATATGACGTGGTCATCGACACGGACAAGGGCGCGATCACTCTCGAGCTGGACGCAAAGCTCGCTCCCGTCACGGTCAACAACTTCGTGACTTTGGCTGCCGACGGGTATTACGACGGTCTGGTCTTTCACCGCGTCGTGCCTGACTTTGTGATTCAGGGAGGTGACCCGACCGGTTCAGGAACGGGTGGCCCCGGTTACAAGTTCGCCGACGAGCCCGTCAAGGGTGAATACAGCGATGGCGCCGTTGCGATGGCGAATGCGGGCCCCGACTCCAACGGTTCGCAGTTCTTCATTTGCATCGACGACTGCCGTCAAAAGCTCACGCCGAACTACAACTTGTTCGGTTACGTCACCGACGGTCTTGACGTAGCGAAGTCAATAGCGGTCGGCGACAAGATGACCAAGATTGTTGCAACGGAGCGTCCTGAGGCGTAGGACTTCGCTCATGCGTAAAACATTCGGTGAATTCAAGGGGTTTCTGCTGCGCGGAAACGTTGTAGATCTGGCGGTAGCGGTGGTTATCGGCGCGGCGTTCGGGGCTGTTGTCCAGGCGTTCGTCAAAGACATGATTACACCGCTCATCGCGATACCCGGAAGTACCGATTTTGGCGAGCTGTCGTTTCATGTAAGAAAGAGCACATTTGCTTACGGCGACTTTCTCAACGTGGTCATCTCGTTCATCTCTGTTGCTGCGGCTGTGTTCTTCTTTGTTGTGAAGCCGATCAACCACTTGATGGACTTGCGCAAGACGAGTGTTGAAACGACGGACATCACGCGCGAGTGCCCGGAATGCATGAGCTCCATTCCAAAGGCCGCGAATCGATGTGCGTTTTGCACGGCTCAGGTAGGTGCGCAATCGCTATAGACAGCGACGTTTATGACGTCGTCGTTATCGGCGCCGGGTCGGCGGGCGAAAATGCCGCCGGCCGCACTGCGAATGCCGGGCTCAGCACGATTGTGATTGAGCATGAACTCGCCGGGGGTGAGTGTTCCTATTGGGCCTGCATGCCATCGAAGGCATTGCTCCGACCTCTGTCAGTACTTGGCGCCGCGCGACGCGTGCCGGGCGCAGCTGAAGCGGTCACAGGTGAAATCGACGTCGCCGCCGTGCTCGAGCAGCGCGACGAATTGGCCTCGCACTGGGATGACATGCATCAAGTCGAGTGGATCGACAACACCGGGATAGCGTTCCTTCGCGGTAGTGCGCGCCTTGACGGGGTGCGCAGAGTGGTGGTGGCCACTCGTGAAGGCAAGCGTGTGTTACAAGCGCGCAAGG
>JBBSGY010000524.1:0-2038 GCA_038253645.1 Acidimicrobiales bacterium | reverse complement strand
TCTTCACCTTGCCATCTTCGCGATACGACCGACGCAACAAATGTGTTTCATACGTCTTGTCTTTGTACTGACGACGAGTTGTCACGACATGCATTGCACCTTCACGGCGTGTCATAGCCAAACTCTAGCAAACCCAACGTCCCGATGCAACTATTTAGTGACTACACTCTGTGACGCTCTCGCGTCTCAAAGTGCTGATCAGGCCCCAGAAAGGTCAGCAAACCTGCCGTAACTTCGGTTTAAGCCCATCGACAAACACGGCCGTCTCCAAATTATCTGTCCGACGAACGCAACACTTGCTGACGAATTCGACGCTGAGCTGTTACTGGACAAAGACAACGTCGTTGAACCATCGCGAGTATTGCCATTGACGTTAAGTCCACTCCAAGGTGCGGTTGATCGCGGGATCGCCGCTGGAGCATTCGAAGTAGCGGGTGCGGCGTACAAGGTCAAAACGCTTTCGAGTGGTCTAATAAACTTTCTCGAAGAGCAAGGCGTTCGATTTCAATGGCAGTGGAACGGACTCGACGTTGAGCAGATGCATCTCGATCGTCCGATGGGACATGCCGCGCGCCAGGAGGTTGTTTTCGGCAAGTTCGAAGTGGTGGTTTACTGCGCGGGCGTGTCGGCCGGACCGTTCTGGAGCGGTCGCGGCGAGATGAACCGAATGCAAGGAATCCTCGGTTGCTGGGCTGACATTCCAAACCCTGGCGTTACGCAAGCGTGCAAAATTCTCGGGCCTGAGCCCGTCAATTTCATCAACGTCACGCCTGTGGATGATCGACTCCTGGTCTCTGGCGGTTACGCATTTGTCGGAAACAGAAACCTGCAAACAGCAGCGCAATTATCTGCCCCAACGATCGCTGCTTTCAACAACGAAGTTGAGCGGTGGCTCGGCGTCACTCCAAAAGCCGGCCACACGGCGACCTGTATCCGTCCATCTTTTCCGTCTGGCGTACCAGACTTTTCATATGAAGAACTCAGCGGAGTTTTGGTCATACACAATATGGGTCAGGCCGCCGGCGGATTTACCCAGGCGCCCCTAGGAGCCCGCGACGTCGCGGGGATTATCGAAAGTCATTTCTCAGGGCAACCGGTCCTGACGTAATAGTCCAGGAGATTTGATTCGCATCACTGAACTGCCGACCGGAATAACGGACCCTGTGACACACCCACACTTTGATACTGCGACCAAACAACCTGTTAGCGCCCGAAAATCAGCCGCCGATAGCGTCGGTGCTTCCGCTTCTCAGTTCTGATAAGACGCGTGTTATTCGAATCTCGGCTTGGCGATAGTTGTCATCCACGCACAGACTTGCGATGCCAATACGACACCGCGGCCGGCCGTTACAATCTTGCTGTCGTTGCACTCACCACTTGAACCTGCCAACTATCACGAGAACGCGCGCGTTTGCGTTTGCCCGTGCCCCTGCCATGACGGATTCGATCGTCAAACAGACGAGCGATAACTGTTCCTTGAACGGCGTCACCGCTGCCGTAAACTACAAGCGATCGGGTCTCCCAACGAACCCAGCGCAGTTCACTTTGTGGTTTGGGGACTGAAGTTTGATGGTTCGAAGAGCGAGCAAGCCGACACAACGGCGACGATCGGTCGTACCCGCCAATTCTCTGAACGTATTTTCGTCGTAGGAGGGCAACATCTGCCCGTAGGAAGAGCTTTCTTGGGGACTGATCGTTCCTGGATGACACGATGACGATTTCGTTCTCGCGAGGTGCACCCGGAACCTGAATGGAAATCAGGCGGTTCTCGCGACGAGATGTCGGTCATGGCAATTACCGAAGTCTTTCAAAGTTCTCGTTACTGTCCGAGCGGCAACTGCGTCGAGGTGGCGTCGCCCGACGGCCATTCAGTGGTCGTCCGTGACAGCAAGTGTCCCGACACACCTCCACTCCAATTCGACAAAGAGGAATGGACAGCCTTTCTCCGAGGTGTAGCCGACGGCCAATTCGAAATCTAAGCCATGCGGGGTTTAAGCCGCACGTCAATTGTCGAAGTTCCGTCGTAACGAAGGTCGCG
>JBBSGY010000523.1:0-2045 GCA_038253645.1 Acidimicrobiales bacterium | reverse complement strand
CAATTCAAATCGACTACGACTCTGGCCTCAAGAGAGGTCTGTTTCGTCGCGAGCCAGTGCAGGGAACTTACGCTTGGTTTACGTAGCAGCACCGTTGCTGTCGCAATCGCGATCGTTATCAACGTGCGTCGCGTAATACGCTTCGCGGATTCGTTCCCCGGACGTACATGCTCGCCTAATTGCATGCGGGCGGCGCGTTGGTAGAACAGATTCCAGTGATTGAAACGACGACGCGACATGCACGCTCCTGTATTTCGTTTCGGCGTGCTAACTCAGAGGCGCGTTCGTGGTCTGCGAGAGGCGCGCGGGGGCTCCGGTGAGAAGTTACGTCGAACAGTTCTTGATTTCTATTGACGGTGTCGACAATTCCTCAAGAAACCTTTAGTGATTTTGTACGAATTCGCCGAAGCAGAGAGTTTGCGTGGGGAAAGCCGCTATTCAGCTGAACAAATACTCCGGCAAAGGCTCGGAATGCACAAGGCTGAGCCGGCGCGTGGTGCGGGTGAGTGACACGTAGAGCGAACGCAAGCCGTGCGTTGTTTCACTTACGATTCGTGATGGTTCGACGACGATCACGCTGTCGAATTCGAGACCCTTCGCCATGTCGGCAGCCAGCAACGTGATCTGCGAATCGAGCGCGCGATTGTTGACATCGCCATGGACCACGTTCGCATCCCGAAGTGCAGTACCAACCGTATCCAATAGACATGCCGCGACAATTACGCCAACGGTTCCACCGACAACCACCTGCGATTCATTTTGCACGAGCGCGACGACTTCTTTACCAAGCTGACCAGTGTCTGCGCTCACCACGACAGGCTCTTCTCCCGACTCGCGAACCGGCTGAGGGGGCGTGAGGTCAAGCTTCGTTTGCTTCAACACGTTTGCCGCCAGCTCCATTGCCTCGGCAGGCGTGCGATACCCGATTGTCAGTTCGACTTCCTCGCTCTGCCAATTGGAGGGGAACTGGTCCAGCACGTCCTGCCATTTCGCCGGTGCCCATGGGCCCGTCGCTTGTGCGATATCACCGACAATGGTCATTGAGCCGCCGAGCGAACGTCTCGCAAGCATTCGTAATTGCATGGGTGAAAGGTCTTGCGCCTCGTCGACGACGACATGGCCGAACGTGGGAATCAGCTGCTCATTTTCTGTAAGCGGCTTCACCGGACCGAGAAGTCCTCGGGCTTCATCAATCAGCGCCATGTCAGCGTCTGTCCATGGGATTTCTTCGAGAGATGCACTCCGGGGACGGTTGAGTAGCTGCGCCTCTCGTTTCGACAGCTGGTCCTTCGCCGCGAGGTCAATCAGGGGTTGCGCTCCGAACAAGTCATGCACGAGTTCGGTCGGCAACAGACGAGGCCACATGCGGTCGAGCATTTGGCCGAACGCGGGAATCTCGCGCAGTGAGTCCGCAAACCGCTCGAGATCAAGCTCGTTCGCGGTCGGGTCGAGTTGGCGCGCGCGTTCGATCGCTCCCGTGTACCGGTCGTACATGCGTTGCACCACCAGTCGCTCGAGGCGTTTGCGGCGCGAGTTGTGCGCGCCACCTCGTCGACGAACATTGGCGACGATGTCTTGGGAGTCGCCGACCGTGAACCTCAAGTTGAACGAGCCGTAACCTATGGAAACGTCGCTTCGCAGCGGGCGTTGGCGGCCGCGAACTGCGCGAGCGATGACATGAGCCATGCGCGCGTCGCCTTTGACCGCGGCTACTTCTGGAGGATCTACCGCACGAACCACCGCGTCTGGCACAAGACGCGAGATCGTGCTGAGATAAACACCGGTTTCACCTAGTGACGGAAGTACATGGCCGATATAGCGAAGGAATACGGGGTTTGGACCGACAACCAAGACACCTTGGCGCTCGAGCGGAAAACGAAATGTGTAAAGAAGGTAAGCCGCGCGGTGCAGCGCAACGGCCGTCTTGCCGGTTCCAGGGCCGCCCTGCACCACAAGCACACCTTGCATGGGTGCGCGAATTACCTCATCTTGTTCACCCTGAATGGTTGCGACAATGTCGCCCATGCGGCCCGACCGGCCGCGTT
>JBBSGY010000522.1:0-2045 GCA_038253645.1 Acidimicrobiales bacterium | reverse complement strand
GCCGGGAATTCGGCAAAAATAAGTCGTTTGCCGAACTACAGCAGTTTTGGTCGGTGCCAAGGTTCGCCTTTCATGTGGACCGCGAGAAACGCAAGGATTGTTTCGAACCACATTTTCTGGTTTTGCGGCTTTGACAAGTGATGTCCTTCGTCCGGAAAATAGAGGAACTTCGAATCCACGCCGAGACGCTGAAGGTCGTTCCACAAACGCAGGGCTTCACCCACCGGCACTCGGTAGTCGAGTTCTCCGTGTGTCAACAGCATCGGTGTTTTCATTTTCTCGTTGAAGATGTGTGGTGAGTGCGAACCGACGATATGCGCGTGCCTCATCTCTTTGCCCCACGCACCCGGAACGTCGGTGGTGCCTTGCAACTGATCGATCGCGTATGCGCCGGCATCGGCGACCAGGCACTGGAAACGATCTGTTTGCGTGGCCATCCAGTTCGTCATGTAGCCGCCGAACGAAGCGCCGAGCGCGGCGACGCGCGTGGAATCGATCTCATCCCGTCTCGCGACGTCATCGACCACAGACATGATGTCTTCGTAGATTGTCGTTCCCCAAGATTGGTAACCACGGTTGCGAAATTCGTAGCCATAGCCGGTGGAGTAACCCGGGTCCGGCAGCACCACTGCGTACCCTTCGCCTTGTGAAACGTAGACCTGAGGGTTCCAACAATTATCCCATTCGTTCCACGACATGAACGGTCCGCCGTGAACAAAAACGAGCAACGGGAATGGACCATCTCCTTCGGGCGTTACGAGCCACGAGTGAATCGGAGTTCCATCGGCGGCTTCGGTCCATAGTTCCGAAGTGTTGGACTGCGGCTTGATTGTGGCTGGTGCATAGATCACTCGTTCAACATCATCCACACGAACTATGCACGGCGGCTCGTCTATGCGCGAACGCACGGCAAATACCGCGAAGCCATCGCGTGTTACACAGACGTCTTCGTAAGCTGCATCCTTGGCGAGCGTCGTTTGCTCTGCCGTGTCGACGTCTATTTTGACGAGCGGGCGACAGCCGTTTTCGTCCGACACAGTGAACACGGTGTTGTCGACCAGTATCGTGTCGCCGAACATTGAGTCGTCGAAAATCACTTGTGGCGCGTCTTGATTGACATTCAGAACCGCTAGCGCCGAACGAAAAGCCTGGCTATCCGAGTGAATTTCGAAACCGATGACAACTTCATCACCATTGCGTCCCGCGCATACCGGCCAATAGCAATCAGTCGGGGACGACCAGGTACGAGTTATGCGCTTCGTGGCAATGTCGTATTTGAGAGTGTCGGCTTCGTAACTGTCCAACAACACGTGTTTCGCTTTGCTGTAAAACAATGTGGAGCCGTCGTTTGACAGCGCAACGTCTGGTGTCCATTCCGGACTCTCCACAACGAAGGTAGAGTCGATCAGCTCATTGCCGCTGATTTGCGCTACCCATACGCACTCCGCCCTGGGTCCGCGCCAATGATCCCAGTAGCGCACGGGAGCTGTTTCATACAGATGACCCGACATCTTGTTTTGCTCGCGTTGCTCGAAGATTGCCTTGTCATCATCGAGACTGTTCGCACCGACGAATTTCGGAGCGTTGAACGCAATCACGGGCGCGTCACGCGCCAATGTGTAGCCGGAGATGCCGCCGCGGAAGTTCGTTACCTGATGGGAGTCGCCTGAGCTGTCAATTCGCCAGAGATTGTCGACTTCTCCGCCATGTTTCGACAAATAGACGATCGAACCATCGGGCAGAAACGCTGGACTGTGTTCACCTTCATCGG
This sequence comes from Acidimicrobiales bacterium, assembly GCA_038253645.1. Taxonomy (GTDB): domain Bacteria; phylum Actinomycetota; class Acidimicrobiia; order Acidimicrobiales; family JBBSGY01; genus JBBSGY01. Next base: position 274 of record JBBSGY010000522.1, on the reverse strand, counting down.
AGTGAGTCAGGCGTTGGGGTACACGTCCGCCGTGGGGATCGATGTCCCAAATGGCCGAGTCGTACGAATGCCGCTCGTTCGAGAGTCGCGTGATTGTGACAATCAGTCTGCTGCCGTCGGGGGAGATCGCAAGGTTGCTGAACGACGGAATATCCAACAACGCGTCAACATCAAAACTCATAGAGCCAAATGTTGTCACGGCGCGGGCAACACGCGTTCCAGTCCCGCAGGCCACTTTGGTAGACCACGACGCGTCTACAGAGCGTCTGCGTTC
>JBBSGY010000521.1:0-2055 GCA_038253645.1 Acidimicrobiales bacterium | reverse complement strand
CCAGATTTCCCGCTGCGGGCGTGGCTCATCGGCTCGTTGGAACAGCCAACGTCGCCTCGAGCGCCTTCGCAGCGAAAAATCTGATCTCCTTCAATTTCGAGAAAGAGAATTAGTAATGGCTAAGAATGAGAAGCGTATTCAGGTGACGCTGGCTTGTGAGCAATGCAAGCGACGCAACTACATCACCAAGAAAAACAAGATCAATGACCGTGAGCGCATCGAAATGAAGAAGTACTGCCGGTGGGACAAAGCGCACACAGTGCACAAGGAAACCCGGTAACCGGTTTCCGCGATTACCGGTAACTCGTCAGTCCTGACTAATTCCGACTCACGCCCGCTTGCCCCGGCTCCTTTGCCGCTGTTGGCGGGCGTCGTCGCGCTCGGAACGCTGGTCACAATCGTGATTGCACTTGAAATTCACAATGATTGGGGCGCGGTATTCGCCTTCGTTGCGGCGATGTTTTTGGCTTCGCTGGCACTCAACCACTACGGACTCGAGCGTGCAGACAAGCAGCCGCACCCGCTTTACAAAGTCCGCAGGCTTCCGGTGGACGGTTCGACGCGTTGGATCCGAATGGCCCTGATCGGGCTCACGCTTATCGGGCTCGTCGTTGCCGTTGCAGCTACCGCAAAGCCGGGCAAAACTGGTTCTCCGTTGCCGTATTTGCTCTCCGCCGAGTTCCTTTATCTCGCTTTGCCACAGATCACAGCGCGCATCGCGGTGCGCCGTTATGGCGCAAAAAAGAAGCCTTCATGACGGCTATCGGTGTGCTCGACATTGGTGGAACGTCGATCAAGCCCGGTTGGTACAGCGAGGTGAAAGGCCTTATTGCACTTGCAAGAGTCCGTACACCTACCGATAGTGCAAACGGTTCTCCAGCCGAACGTCTGACGGAATCGCTGCGCGAAGCCATTGACGTGATCAAAACGCACGAAGCGTTTGACGTGCTCGGAGTTGCAAGTCCTGGTCCGTTCACAACGTCACGCGAACGCCCTGAGCTCTCGCCGTTCGGTCACGCAATTCAGATTCTGCAGAAAGCAGACAATCCAACCGACTTTCCGTTGTTCGACGTTCTGTTTCAATTGGCGAATGTTCCGGTAATTATTGCGAACGACGCTGTTGCGAATCTGAAGGCCGAACAGCGGTTCGGCGAAGGTCGAAGGATCGCCAATCTCGCTCTTTTGATCTTCGGTACGGGCATTGGCTACGTCGCGTGTGAAGGCAACGTCATGTGTGTCGACGGGTTCGGCAATGGTCCCGAGCCAGCAGAAACCTGGATCGAAGAATTGGGAATGACCTTCGAGTACGCCACCGGTGGCCCAGGGCTGGCAAAGCGCTTCGGCCGCGACCCAAGCGCCGGTGACGTCGAGATGGCAACATTCGCGGCGACTGTGCACGGCTCGGTAATAGCGCCATTGCTTGCTCGAACGCACGCGAAGCGATTGGTTACAACCGGTGGCGTGGCTGATCGCCTCGGCGACTTTTATACCGACGCGCTGAAGCAATCGTTGGCTCAATACATGGATGTGGTCCCTGACGTTCGTCAGAGCCGACTGCACGGCGACGTCGGCCTCTTGGGAGCTGCTTGCGTGGCTATGGATGCCGAATACTCGGCCTAGACCGGCTGAAAGCAGTAACTTTTGAGATCTATGCCGAGTCTGAGTAGGTGAAATGGCGAGTGACGTAGTCGAGCTCGTGAGGTCAGCACAGGCTGGCAACCGAGCGGCTTTCGACGAACTTGTTCGCGCCACTTATCCGGAGACTTACACATTGGCCCTGCGATTGACAAGCAACAGCGAAGACGCAGCCGATGTCGTGCAAGAGACTTACCTGCGCGCATACCGGAACATCGAGAAGTTTCGTGGAGATGCACAATTCACCACGTGGCTCTACCGCATCACTGCTAACTGCGCGTCTACACAACTCACGAAGCGCAACCGGCACCGTCACGAGGAGCTCGATGTCGATGCTCAGGTCGACACCGCACCCACTCCGGATGCGCGCAGCGATGCTGCGCTCGATCAGCAACACCTCACACAAGCACTTGCCGCTCT
>JBBSGY010000520.1:0-2062 GCA_038253645.1 Acidimicrobiales bacterium | reverse complement strand
TCGCAGTCATGCCTCGGTGGGCGAGAATTGCCATTACACCGGAGTTCCGATCATGCTGAGAAACGATACAGATTCTGGTGCGAGTGAAGGAGGATTCGGTGACGTGGCAGATTTGAGTGCCCTAAGTCCCGCTCGCCGTAAATCCAACCTTGCGCGAGTTCAGCGAGAGGTATTTGATGTTGTCGTGGTCGGCGGAGGCGTCGTCGGGGCAGGAGTTGCTCTCGATGCGTCGTCGCGCGGTTTGTCGACCGTACTCTTCGAGGCTCGCGACTTCGGTTCGGGCACGTCGTCGCGGTCGAGCAAGCTCATTCATGGCGGACTGCGTTATTTGGAGATGCTTGACTTTCGGTTGGTCCGAGAAGCGCTGCGCGAGCGCACTCTCTTGACGAAGAAAATCGCACCGCACCTCGTGCGCCCCGTCGAGTTTCTGTTTCCGCTGCGGAGCAGGTATGAGCGTGCATACGTCGGAGCCGGTGTCGCGCTCTACGACATTCTCGCGACGATCGGCGGCCGGCGAACGCACATTCCACGTCACCGACATTTGAATCGAGCGGCGGCGCTGCGCAAGTTTCCGGCACTGAAGGCAGACCGCCTTAGCGGGGCTGTGACGTATTACGACGCACAGGTTGACGATGCGCGTTTTGTGGTCGCGCTCATCAGGACGGCGGCGACTTTCGGCGCGGTGCCCGTGAGTCGCTGCGAGGTGTCCGGACTGCGTCGCAACGATGGTGTCAGCGAGGTCGATGTGCACGACCGCGAGAGTGGCAATACGTTCACGGTCAGGGCGCGCAACGTAGTCAACGCAGCCGGTGTGTGGAGCAACGACATTCCGGGTGTCGGTGCGTCGAACCACAATATCCGCGCTTCGAAAGGCGTACATATCGTCGTGCCGCGCGACCGAATTGAAGGAGATAGCGCGGTAATTACGCGGGCCGGCAAGAGCATCATGTTGATCCTGCCGTGGGGTGAGAGTGAGGATTGGATTATTGGTACTACGGACACCGATTGGAAGTACGACAAAGCGCACCCGTCGGCGACGCGAAGTGATATCGAATACTTGTTGCACGAGGCAAACGAATGGCTTCGTAAACCTCTCGCGCGAGAAGATGTGATGGGTGTTTATGTCGGTCTGCGGCCATTGCTTGCAGGCCAAGCGTCGTCGACAACCAAGCTGTCGCGTGAACATGTTGTTGAGCAGAACACGGATGGCGTTATCTCAATCCGGGGAGGCAAATACACGACGTATCGCATCATGGCTGAGGACGCGGTGAATATGTTGACAGATGTGAAGTCGAAAACGCGCACCATTCCCCTTGTGGGCGCGACGAACGAGCCAGGTGACATTCCCCAGCGGCTGTGGTTGCGCTACGGATCCTCGGCGAAAATCGTGTTGAATCTCGCCAAGCAACGGCCGAACCTTGCTGGTGCTGTTGATAGTGCAAATGGTCACATCGGTGCAGAGTTCGTTTACGCAGCGAGTCACGAGGGCGCGCTGCATCTCGAAGATCTGTTGACGCGACGCACGCATGTGAGTGTCACGACGAAAGACAGGGGAGTGGTTGCGGCGAGACCAGTTGCCGAAGTTGTCGCAGGAGTGCTCGGTTGGGATCAGTCGCGTATTGATCACGAGGTTGACACATACTGCGAACGGGTGGCGGCCGAGATCCGCTCCCAAGAAAAAGACGACGATTCGTCGGCCGACGCAATGCGAACAGCAGCGCCTGAAGTTGTTTGATCGTGGGTAGGGAAATGCCATGAGCAACGAGGCACGAAAAGAAAGAGTTGAATCGGTCAAAGCGGACAACGGCGAACATCAGCCGGCGTCAAAGGAAGATGCCGAGCGGGCTGAGATCGAGACCGATGAGATGGAATCCGACCCTGGATAGATGAAAAGGGAAAATCCGACAGGCCAGGAGTCGCTTACACTCGCCATCGAAATGCCTGGCGGTGTGGCCGAGTGGCTCAGGCAAGGGCCTGCAAAGCCCTGTACGCGGGTTCGATTCCCGCCGCCGCCTCGCAACACAAGCATCGGTTTTGCGGTGCACATACGGGCGATTAGCTC
>JBBSGY010000519.1:0-2064 GCA_038253645.1 Acidimicrobiales bacterium | reverse complement strand
GGGCAAAGCTCGCTCCACCCATCGCCATTGCTCCCGCAATAATTTCTTTGACTTTCAACTCAACGACCTGTGTTGCGCCGATCGATCGAGGTCCTCCGATGATTCCTTGCTTGAGCTTGGAAACTCTCAATTCCAAAACGGTTGGTAGCGCAGTCGAGTTGATCTCAGCAATAACGATGTCATCCGATATGTAAGGACCTACATGTGGCGTTGCGGCTTTCGTATCGATGTGCATCTTGTATATGGCTCCTGCCAGCGCCCACACACTTCGACGCACGATCTGGTTTGCAGATAGCTCCCAATGGTCCCGCTGGCTCACACAACCAGGGAACCACCTAATTGACGCCCGTGGCAATTCGCCTTGAATGTCGAAACTTTGTAACGGTAACTAACGACCCGCGTCTCGACCAATGAAGCGGGAAAGTCGTGTCGCCGAAGAACACTCTGCAGATACCCTGCGAAGAGCCGTTGGCGATTTGGCAAATACGCCTTGATGTTGCCACGCTTCCTCTATGGAAGACGATCTTTCCCTTCGAGGCGGCTACCTTCTCTATCTAAACGCGCTTGCGCAGCTTGGAGAAGATCACGGTCTGTTTGAGACTCCGTTCTTGGGACTGTGGCGCGCATACGGCACTGTTGGTTTCTCAACTTTGCTTAGTGAAACAGATCAAGGCTACGACACTGAATACGATCCAGCGCAGAATGATCTCGTTTACTTCGCTCGGCTGATCTACACAGTTGCTGGACGCGAAAGACTGATCGACCTTGCCGGTGGTCCCGACGAAACGTTGACGGCACAAAGCGAGCAGCGATCCGACAGCCGCGAGAACGACCAAAGCGCCCTGCCACTACCTGTCGTTTTGAGTATTCGAAAACGCGAGATTGTCTACTGTCGAACACGCCGAATAGCATCGAGTGCAACTCGGTCTCTACACAGGTACCGGAGTGCCTTGTCGAACCGAACCAGGAGGTCATCAAAGAGGAATGACGTCGTACTCAATGCCGAGTTGTTCGCTTGCCTTTGCCAGCATCGGTGTGTCGATCGAAACCGGAATGCGCGCGTGCGCAAGCAGTGCCGCGGCGGCTGCTTCCGCAGCCAGCATGTTGAGGCGAATGCCGGAAGCCTCCAATTCGCTCATCACTGGAACGAGGTGGCGCAGGCTGATTAACCCGACGTCGCGCGGTAGCTCGTCAATGGCGGTGAACACGGCAGTGCGATGTGCTGATGAGAGAGCATCGAGACGCTGAGAAAGTGCGCCATGCGTCTCGGGGTTCAACGCAGCGCGGCCGAGCCGGTAGTACCAACAACCCGTTGTGAATAGTTCGCCAGCATCGAAGGCCGTCAATATCTCCGACGGAGCTGAGCGAGCGATAGCGAGCGCGAGTAGGTGATCGTCGACGATCAGATTTGATCGCATTTCAGGCGAGGTCGGGGTCGGACTCGGCTACGTCTCGAGACGATTCCCAATAAGCGCCGCCTGGGCGAAACAGGGCGATAAGTGCGTCCTTGGCTTCGGGCTCGATTGGGTCAAGGGCATTTTCGATCGAGGGAACGGGAGCCAGCTCGCCGGCTGCTGCAGCCGTCGCTCGGGCGCGGGCGACTACGTGCGGAAGGTCTCGTCCATGGAGGTCATCCGGTTGAGTTGCCACGGAGCAATCGTACCTCTGAGGGTGTGACTGTCGCGCGCTGGAGCCGTCCTCTTTGGCGGGTGACCCTCACCTCGTTTCTGGGCCAGCCGGAATGGATCCGCCAAGCCCGGCCCGAAGACGGCCTGCGTGTGGTGCAGAAATTGCGTGGTGTGCACACCACATCGACACCACGTGCGAATGACAACAGGGGTCGCCACCGGTAAACAGTGGTAACGAAAAACCCTTACTACATAAGGGATTTCGGGTAACCAGCAGCACGCGAAAGCAGCCTTAGGGCTCCTCGCTGAATCGTGTGGGTTTGCCTACCTGAGGTCCGCCTGATCACGTGTATTTCCTCATACGTTCGTCACGTTACGTAGCGAACGAGATGGAGACAAAATGTCGCAGGAGATGCACCTGGAACTGTTCACACTG
>JBBSGY010000518.1:0-2067 GCA_038253645.1 Acidimicrobiales bacterium | reverse complement strand
GAAATTGACCAACTACAGACACTTGCAGCCGAAGGGCTGACGCCACCGGACCTTGCAGCACGCATCGGGCGCAGTGAATCCTCAGTTCGCCACTCGGCTCGTCACCGGGGAATTTCTCTTGGCGTTGTTATGCCCAACAACCGAAGAGCCCGTACGCCCAAGTCACTTCCCTACCAACGCCGGAAGTGGTCTGATGCCGACAAGGCAAAGCTGATTCAGCTCGCCTCGTCTGGTACTTCGTTGCCAATGATCGCCCACTCGCTGGAAAGAACCGAATGGGCCATTCGCCTTTACGCAAGACGAAACGACATTCCTCTCACCTGAACACCAGTTTCCTCTGTCGCCTGTTGGCTTTCTGTTGGTTTCTTGTTGGCACAGCGGCGCGACTCTCCAAGTTCGACTCCCGTCAAGCAGTCCCAACCACCCACAATACGAACCAAGAAGTACTGGTCAGCGGCCCAGTAATTCAGCTAAAGCGGCGTGGTGACCGGTGAGCTGCTCGTAGCCGGTGCAATTCGGTGAGCCGAGGCGGCCGATGAGGGCGTGCCGGTACAACAGCGAGCGGATACCAATGCGTTGCAGCTTTGGCCTGAGCTGTGGGTATTCACCGTAGAGCGCCTCCCCGCCCCAGTGGGACAGAAGATTTAGCGTACCCGTATCGCCCAAGAGGTCCTTCGGCGCAAAGAGGCAAACGTCACGAGCCGTATTGCATGTTTCGCTTCGCGCGAGCAGCTCGCTTCGCTCCGAGATAGTTAGCTCGTTGCTCTCCAAATCCTCGAGCCGTTGCTTCGCCAACAACCGAGTCATGCGCTTCAGTCCTGATGTTCGAATGCGCCCCAGTTCCAAATGGGTAATGCGAGTGCAGTGAAAGAAACGCATCGGGCTGCCATTGAGTGCCTCACGTAAGTCGTTCTCGTGGGCCGACGTGAAGTCATCCGGGTGACGCCTGCGATGTAATTGCGCTAACTCGTGCACGGTCGCCGGCCATGTGTTGGGTTCGTCGAGTTCGACTACATCTCCCATCTGCGCATCGTAGAACTGCGCCAGGCAGGGATCGGGAAGCGCCGCAACACGGCTTCGGTTCGTTGACCGAGGACTATTCAACAAGCGTCGCCAGAAACTCAAGCAGCTCCTCTGCCATCATGCGCACCCTCGCTGCAGGGTGATTACCCAGGCCCTTGAGGCCAATAAGAACAGGTTCGGGCTGGCTAAGTCCTGTTCCGCGAATTGCACGAAGGGCGGACATCACGACGGTCGTTCCTTCAGTCTTCAAAAGGTCGCCTAACGCGCCAACCGCTTCGCGTGTTTGGTGTGACGCGGCGCGCCATGCAATCGCGCTGCTGGCCTGGTTGCGCACCCCCTGAACCTGATCTCCCAAGAGCGGGAGCAGCATCGAGATCACGGCAGCGTTCGTTGCTGCGTAACTCTTAGTGAGAGCTGCGGCTCTCGCTCGGTCACCAGGGTCACTCGATTGAATAAGTGCCCTGACTGAACGATCGAGTTCCTCCTCTGTAGTGAGTCCAAGTGAGTGACGTAGTCCGATATCGAGTTTCGGGCCAATTGGGGTGAAGATGCCGAGAATGGCTGGGCCGGAATCTAAAGAGTCCGCCTTGGCACTTAGGTGTTGACGCACATCACTGGGTAACTCGGTGCACATAGTTGCAAGACGACTGATTGCCTTCGCTTTGTTCGCGCGATCAACTTGCGGGCTGGTCACGAGTTCGACCACAGGTGCCCAATCCGCGACGTCGGCGCGCGCAGCGTTTACCGAGACAAGAAAGTCACACGAGTCTTCCGAATACACCGAGAACTGACCCTTGGAATTCTCCTCGACAAGACCACGAACCCTGGTCGATAGCGTCTCGACAACAGCAGCCGCCTCCCCTGGCGTTAGCTGCGTGATGTTGTCGCTGTCTAACGCCTGCAGGCTTCCTGAGCCGCGTGGCCTTTGTTGGAGACCCGGTTGTTTTGATTCACCGGCAGCGGTGTGCTGCCGGTGAATCACTTTACTGGATGCCTGTTCGTGGGTCGAATCCGTCATGACACGGACACACGCACCGCGTGAAG
>JBBSGY010000517.1:0-2082 GCA_038253645.1 Acidimicrobiales bacterium | reverse complement strand
CTCTCACCCACGAGGCACATCCTATGGACAACGCGTCCGCGGACGCGTCGGTTCAGCGATCACCTTCACAGGTTTCTCGTCTTCGAGAACGAATACATGTTTCTCGTCTTCGAGAACGAATACATGTTTCGCGCCGACCGGCTAAGTAGCGTCTGGCAGTAGATGGAGTTCAATCCGGCGCAGCAATCGATGCTCGAACTCTTGCGTGGCGCGCCTGAGGACCGGTCGACGTTCGATCCAGCGTGCCGCGACGACCTGCAGCGCGAGCTCGATGAAGCACTTGCGCACATCGGGAAGCCGCTGAAGCTGGCGAAGCATCCGCTCTCGCAAATTCACCAATGCGAAGGCAAGTTCGTCGCAGACGATCCGTTTGCTTGGACAACAAGAAACGCTCGCGGCACGATTGCCCACAAGGCCTTCGAGCTCTCGGTCGGTGGCGCGAAGCGGGTTACGCCAAGCGCGCTCTTCGACATGACGCTCAACACGATCTGTTCCGGTAGCGACAATCCTTACCTTGTTGCGTTCATCCACGAGATGGATGACGGACAGCGCGCTGAGTTACGCGTCGCCGTCGTTGACCTCATCATCAAGTACTTCGAGATGTTTCCACACATTCCCGATGCGTGGATTCCACACGCCGAAGCAACAACAGCAGTGACGATAAACCGCAAGATCGTGCTGCGCGGCAAGATTGATCTCAAACTCGGTAGCCCACAAGGCAATAAGGCGGCGTCACTGATCATCGACTTCAAGACAGGCGCACCTTCGTTTACCGACCACGAAGATCTGCGCTTCTACGCGTTGATCGAAACGCTGCGAACGGGGACGCCACCGTTCAAAGTCGCAAGCGTTTACCTCGACGCGGGCCGGGCGGACGAAGAGCCCGTTACGGAAGCAATTTTGCGAAGCGCTGCGCGTAGAGTCATCGACGGTGTGAAAAAGATCGACGAGTTGAGAAATGGGCGTCAACCCGTGCTGAATCCAGGTTTTGCGTGCAAATTTTGCTCGGTGAATGAAACCTGCGAAGAGGTCTTTGTTGACTATGAGCCCATCCACTCGTTGACGTAATCGTCTCGGCGGTCTTCCCACTCCTCGGCGGTTATTGCGAAACGCATGTGGTCTTCCCAAACGCCGCGAATTTCGAGGTAACGCTCGGCAGTGCCCTCCTCGCGCACGTTCAACTTTTCCATAACGCGGCGGCTAGCGATATTGCGCGGAACAATCGGAATCTGTACGCGGTGTAAACCCAAATCATCGAAGGCAAAACGAAACAGCATCGCGACCGACTCAGGCACATAACCATGGCCTGCCCGGCTCTCGTCGATCCAGTAACCGATGTATGCATTCTGAAACGGGCCGCGCAACACGCAACTCAAGTTCACCTCGCCGGCGAAGTCGCCTTTGATGAATAAGCCGAAGCCATAACCGGTGCCGAGTTGCCATTCGCGATCACGCGCGGCGTTGCGGTTTTCGAACGCATGCCGGTCCCAAGCAGGGTCGGGAATCCCGGTGAGGTGCTCAGGTTCCCACTTCGTGAACCAGTCATGCGAGCGGATGCGAACCTCGCTCCACTGGTCGAAATCGTCTCCACGCAGTGGCCGAAGCGTTACGCGGCGCCCCTGCAGTTCAAAGGATCGAGATGACAAGTGGTTCGTTCGTGTGAACCGAATCGGTACCACCCCCGGACGCCGACTAGTAAAGGCAAAAACTAGCCGACTGGGCTGGAGCGCTGGAAGTCTTCGAATGCCTTCGAGTCTTTGTCACCGGCTGGGTTGTTGCCGGTAGGAGCGTCGTTGTATCCGTTGCCGGCCTGCAACGCCGTGAGCGGAGCGTTGTTGTTGACCATCGCCGTCAGGCGCTTGCTCTTGTACCACGGGCGAAGGCGAAGGCGCGCCGGGAGCAAAGCACCGTAAATAAGCAAACCTTCGTTCTGCTTGATTCGCCGAACGATGTCGGACGGCGCCAGGTTCTTGTCGGCATTGGACGTGGTCTTCGACTTCTGACCCTGGCCGTCGACGGTTTCACTCGTCTGGCGAATCTCTTCGCTACCAACGAGTCGCGACACATAGTCGAGAGTCGACG
>JBBSGY010000516.1:0-2102 GCA_038253645.1 Acidimicrobiales bacterium | reverse complement strand
TATTTCGCACGGCCTGACAGCTATCTCTATGGGAAGCAGAACTTCACCGTCCGTTATCGCTTGGGCGAGCGTCTAGCGGAGATCGCACCGGTTCCGACCGATGATGATTTGCCGACGATTGTCATCGGCGTTCCCGACTCCGGTATGCCTGCGGCCGAGGGTTATGCCGCGGCGAGTGGTTTGCAACTGTCACAAGGTCTTGTGAAGAATCGCTACATCGGTCGTACTTTTATTTCACCCGACCAGACAGACCGCGAACGTTCGGTTCGGCGCAAACTCAGTCCGCTTACCGACAACGTAAGAGGCAAGCGTCTCGTGGTTGTTGACGACACGATCGTTCGTGGAACAACCCCACGGGCTGTGGTGCGAATGTTGCGTGAGGCGGGTGCTGCGGAAATCCATCTTCGCATCTCTGCACCCCCGTATCGCTGGCCGTGCTTCTACGGCGTCGATGTCGGCACGCGTGCAGAACTGTTTGCCGCAAACCTCGATCTCGACGAGATGCGCACATTCCTCAATGTCGACAGTCTGGCGTATCTTCCGATGGAAGATGTGCGCGCATCGATTGGCGTGCCGCATGCCGGCCTTTGCGATGCATGTGTCACCGGTGACTATCCTGTTGCGGTGCCTGTTGCTCTCAGCAAGAACGTGCTTGAACTCAAAACAGACAAAACACAGTCCGGTCCAGACAAACTTTTTCCGATTTCCTGAGACGGCTAACGTCCAGCCGATGCATTGGCTGTTGTGTGACTTCGGAAATGTCTTGGTGCGTCGAAACCCTGTTGAGGCCGCGAAATTGCTGGAACTAAGCGGGCTGTCTGAATCAGAACTGCGAACGAGGTATTGGGCACAAGGTCATCCGTATGACGCCTCGCTCACACTGCACGACTACTGGTCTTCGATCCTCCAATGCGGCCCCGGCGACGATCGCGTCGAGCAATTGGTGGCGACCGACATTGCGATGTGGATGAACCCGATTCAGGAAAGCATTGATGCCGTCTCTCGTTCGAAAGCACGCGGATACAGGCTTGCGCTTTTTTCGAATGCACCGGTTGAATTCGTCGAGCCGATCAACTCTGCACCGTGGTTGTCGAACTTCGAGCGTTGCTTCCTAAGTTGTGATGTGGGCGCGAAACCTGCGGCCGAGGCATTCTTGCGCGTGTGCAAAGAGCTTGACGCGACTCCGAGTCAAGTGACGTTTATTGACGACCGGCCTGAGAATATCGAAGGGGCGGCCGCCCTGGGGATGAGGACAGCGTTGTTCACGAGAGCCGAGCAGATGGACGAAATTTGAGCGATTTCGGCGCGCTGCCGATCGTTGATCGCGGCTGTCTTTGATCGGCGGTTCGAGCTGAACTGCTCAGGCGGCCCGATCGCCGGGCTGTCACTTCGTCAATCCGAGTAGAGGGGCTAATTCGTCTGCGATCGATTTCGGCTTGCGCCGCGTGCCGTCGATCACGGCGTCGAAATAGCCGGCATGGTCCATTTGTAAGAGCTCGTCGTAGTAGCTGCGATGGCTGTCCCAGCTGCACATTTCGAGTTCCGCCGGCCCGTTTTCATCCAATCGCTTCTGGCGTCGCGCACGGTTGGTCTTCCACGAGGGCAGGAGCAACACGTAAGTCGGTTCGAATTTGGCGAACGCGCGATCGATTCGGAGGAACTGACGCTCGCTGAATGTCGCGACCACCAGTACCGAAAGCCCGCCGCGCAAATACTCGCGAGCGGCCGCAGTGATTGCCGGAAAGCTGGTTTCCCATAGGTGTTTCATTTCGGGAGTGCCAGGTGGAACCACCAGGCGCCCCGCCATGTCGGCGAATGCGTCGCGCTCTAGTACCGTGAGTCGCCCGGTCGTGCCATGACGGTTCAATAGCTCGCTCGCAGTTGTTGATTTGCCTGCTCCGGTCGGCCCGGTGAGCACTACCAGGCGCGGCTGATGTGGATCTGATTCGATTGACGAAGTTTTCCACGAAGAACGACGTCTTCGGTCCTGGGCATCCGTCGGTGGGCCACCGACGAACAGTTGAACGCCTCCGCAATTTCATTGTCTACAGATTGCTCTTGACTACAGAATACTCTGTAGTGCAGAGTTATCTGTGTAGTAT
>JBBSGY010000515.1:0-2120 GCA_038253645.1 Acidimicrobiales bacterium | reverse complement strand
TCATCGAGATGGCAGCCGACCGTGGTGCGTTCATCGACCAGTCGCAGTCGTTGAACCTCTTCATCGAGAGCCCGACCATCGGCAAGCTCAGCTCGATGTATCTGCACGCTTGGAAGCAAGGACTCAAGACGACGTATTACCTGCGTTCACGCCCTGCAACCCGCATCCGTCAGACCACGACGACGAACGAAACGCCGACTCCGATGTTGAAGAAGCAGTTCACCGACGAGGAAGCGCTTGCATGCTCGATCGAAAACCCCGAAGCGTGCGAAGCCTGCGACTGAGTTAGCTGACAGGTTGGTGCACAAACCCACGGTGGATGTGGACTAGTGCACCAACGTCAGCAGAGCGAAGGTGGCGTTACCAAAGATAAGGCTGAATCGGATTCGAATGTCGCGTATCTTTTTGCGTCACTCTCACGTCGCCGCTTGGCGTGGCTAACATCACGGAGCGATCGCAATAGACTTCCACATTATCGTTCCATCGATCGATCTGGGCATTCTCGATCACCGGTCCGGCGACGACACGTCGCCCATCGGGCAACGGGGTTTCTGGGTGCGTCGCAACAGGCTTCCCGGCAACCGTGATGCGGTTCAAGTCGACTTTCACGTCGCGAACATTAGGATTGCCGGTTGGACCGGAAGTCAACACGGCGATCGGTTGTGACTTTCGATTGACAAGATGCCGAACACCTGCCTCACAGCCCACGTTTTCGGCCGTTTCGTGCTGGCCAAACAGAGCCGTCATCTGAGCATCGTTAAGGTGGCTCCCGTCCGGGTGCCGCCATTTCACGCCGTCTTCGTTCACGTACATAGTGGGGGGATACTCAGGAAGCATCGTTGTCTCGGTTACATCCGCTGGCGGAGTTTGCTTGTCTGCTCCGGGAGTCTCTGGGCCCGAGTTGCTGAACCCCCCGCCCGGCGATTCCAGCGAACCGCTTCCGGCCGATTTGTGGGACGTGACAATGCTGGCGAGAGCGACGCCGAACAGAATACCGGCCCACAGGCGCGTCTTCGAATAGCCGAACCTTTCGGAGACCCAGTCCACCGTTTTCGGAACCGCCAAAACAACGACTTTTGCCAAGCCCACTATCAGCGCGAGCAAGAGTCTCGGCAATTTCGTGCGAAACGGATGGTTTCGGAGCTGTTTTTGGTACTGAGCCCACTCCTTGCTTGCTCGCTTAACGCGTTCTTGTTCACGTCGTTTGCGGTCTGGATCCGGTTCACTCACTTGATCGCCTCTTCATGACGCGTGCCCGCCCGCATGCTGTTGATCACTACACGATCCACCAGTGCGGTCCCCATTGCAACTCCCAAGGCGAATTGTCGCCGTTCGCGCAATGACAACAGGCACACTCGTAACGATGACGTTCATATAGGGAACTCACGCCGGTTGCGGGAAATCGCGTTCTGTCGAATTGAAGACAGTCGAGTCGGAGCCGGAATGTTTCAACGGGCCTTCACGAGTTGTCCCTGCGAGGCTGTTGCATGTTGTGGTGCCCCCACACCGCAATGTGCAACAGCCTCAAGCAGAAGATCCGCAGAACTGACCGGAGTGCTTTCCATCCGTGGACCCGAACTTCGGTCAGTTCTAGAAGTGAAACGCACCGTCCGTGGTTTGCGTCGCAAAATTGAGAATGGCAAGCCCTGCAACGCTTGTAAAGCGATTTTTCACAATTCAGAAAGTTACTTTTTATTCACTAAAGGAACCGCAATTTCGTGCCGAAACGCCAGTGTGGTTATTTCGGATGGGGCGAACTGACCACACTGTCAACCACGGCGGGCACAGCTGCACTCGGGGTTTCTATCGTCGTCGCCGGCAACGGCGATGAGAGGTCGAGCGGAGGCAACGGAATACCGGCCTTCGGCGGCGCCGAGTTTTTACCTCCGGACCCATTTCGATTGGGCTTCGTCGCTACTTCTTTCTTTGTCTGGCCTGCCTTGGCGTCGTCCTTCTTCGCCTGACCCGGTGGGCTTTGCTTCGACGGAACGACAACTGGTTTCGATGCAGCTTCCGGCGCCTTTGTCGTCGGTGGCACCTCTGCCGTAGTGGGCTCGGTAACCGTAGGCTTCACCAGCTTTTGCGTAACCATCGTGGTCTCCGATTTCGGTGCCGACTTA
>JBBSGY010000514.1:0-2148 GCA_038253645.1 Acidimicrobiales bacterium | reverse complement strand
GAGAAAGTCGATCCGCCACCCGATGCGATGGTCACCTCACCGTTGTCCACGGTTGTGACCAACGAACCTACGGCTACGCCTTTAGCAAAGTCTGACGTAAGTGTTTCACTGATCGATGGGCTTCCGCCCGGCCAGTTGAATGAGATGTCCTGCAATGACGGGGTTAACAGGGCGACCGATGTGCCCAATGTTGAGTCGTACTGCAGGTAGCGGCCCGTCGAGCCGATCGTGTCACCCGAGGAGGCCAAGCTCATCCATGCGCTCCAGCCGGCGCCGGGTGTTGAGGTGTCACCGGTGCGTACGCGAAGTGCGAGAGACGTGCCACCCGGCACGTCCGCGGTCCAGTTCGCGGTGGTCCAGCCAACCGACGACCCTGCGTCGAGAATCCGTGATGTAAACGTGCCGGAACTTGAGTAGGGCGAGATTGCAACGTTGTCGATCGTGAGCGCAGATCCACCATTGGTGTAATCGCTGAACAACGGACGGACATTGGGAAGTGAGACACCTGTGTGCGTTGCAACGACGGCACCGTCGATCAAGTATTTGACCGTGTTTCCCGAAAGTTCGATTCGGTAGTGGTGTGATGAATTGAGGAACGAGGACGACAGTTGAGTGCGCGTGCTGTTGGTGATGGCCCACAGTCCGTTGCCGCTCGATGTGCTGAAGATTGCAGCGGTTGAATCTTGGAAGTCGACTCCAAAGCCACCGTGTTCGTATGACTCATTAGTATACGTTGCGTCGAAGTCGACGTTTGTTCCAGGTCCGTAAAGTGCGTTCATGCCGGCCCGAGCACCGTCAACCCGAAGTGCGCCGCCGGTAACTGAAGCAGCGCCGGTACCCCACGAAGTTTGATACCAACCACTTGGGAGCGATGTTCCCGAGAAAGTCGATCCGCCACCCGATGCGATGGTTACCTCGCCGCCATCGGTGTTGCTCACGGTGGTTCCATTTTGAGTTCCGCTCGAGAAATTCGCGGCCGTTGTGTCCGAGACATTTGAGTGTGAACCACATGCAGCGAGATCAATCGGGCGGTTGAGCACGATGTCCTGAAGAACTGGCACGACGAGTGCGTCCGTCGTTGCGAGATCCGCGCCGTACTGAATGTAACGAGAGTTAGCCCCGATAGCGTTGTCTGTTGTGCTCAACGTCTTCCAGGCAGCCCACGACGCGTCAGGGGTAGGCGTACTCCCGGTGCGCACTCGTACATTCACCGACGTGTTCGCTGGAACGTCTGCAGTCCAATTTGCCGTTGACCAGGACACTGAAGTCATGGCGTCAAAGGTTCGTGATGTGAACGCCCCTGTACTTACGTACGGCGTTGTCGCCACGTTATCTACGACAAGTGCTGCACCGCCGACCGAATAGTTGCTGAAGAGCGGGCGCATGTTCGGCACGGATACGCCGCTGTGTGTCGCGACGAGTTGAGCATCTACGTAATACTTGACGCTCGAGCTGCCCAGCTCGACCCGGTAATGATGCTTCGAATTCAGCAGGGAGGAAGGCAGCGCAGTCTCAGTTGTGTTCGTCATTGCTGCCAGCTGGCCTCCAGTACGCGTTGTGAAGATTGCGGCAGTCGAGTCTTGGAAATCGACACCGAAGCCGGCATGTTCGAAGCCCTCACCTGAGAACGTTGCGTCAAATTCGACTGAGCTTCCTGCACCGACCATTCCGTTTGCGCCTGCGCGCGCCCCGTCGACCTTGAGTGCGCCACCCACGATGGTCGCCGATCCGCCGCTCGTCCATGGCGTCTGGTACCAGCCCGCTGGGAGACCTGATGCGGAGAATGAAGAGCCGCCGGACGAGGGGAGTGTTAATCCACCATCGCCACTGGAAGTGACGATGGTGCCTGACGTCGAACCCTTGGCGAAGTCGTTTGTCACTACGTCGGCGACCGAGACACACGGTCCGATTGTGCTCGGTGCCACGGAAGCGCTTGCAGCTGGGGCGGCGATCATCGGAGCCATTCCGAGGATGAGCGCAAAGGCGGTAATCGCCGAGGCAAGCTTGGTGGGAAGGAAAGTCACATGTAGGGCGTCGGACCTATCTGGCAAAAGCTTTAGAACTAAAGAAGTATTTGTTTTCCCAGCTCAATTGCCACTTGACGTTCCGATCCCGTGCGCGTACAACTCTAATTGCGAACCGCTGGGT
>JBBSGY010000513.1:0-2149 GCA_038253645.1 Acidimicrobiales bacterium | reverse complement strand
TTTGCGCACTGACCCCAGTCCAGCACGCTCCAGAACCGCCCCAACTGCCATACGCACATTATTGACGACAGCGGCCCGTTTCGCGAGTCAAAACGCCTGATTTACAAGGATATTCAGATCACTGTGTCAGGAGTCCTGGATTCCGCAAATCATTTATGCGATCTTCCTTGCGCTCAGCATCCACCGCAACCCGGAAAAGCGTGGCTGGCACGACCTGGCTGCGGGCACATGGGCAGTGAATACAAGTGTTTCGAGCCCAGTCGAAGCCCCGTCATACCGTCCCGCTGAAAAAGCGTAAGTCCGGGTTAAATAGTCGAATGACCAGCGACCCGATCAGCGACCCATTGGGCGAACTCATCGCGGCCTACGGTGACGACTTCGGCCGCCTTGAAGGCGAGATCGCCGAGAGAAAGCGCCTACATCGCAAAGCAATGGCGCCGACCACGAGCGACGGCCGTGTCGTGCTCGAGGCTGAAGGACTCGTCAAGACCTACCGGTCGGCCAAGAACCGCGTTGAAGCGGTGAGAAATGTCAGCTTCGATGTGCGCGCGGGTGAAATGGTTGCGCTCACGGGCCCGAGCGGCTCGGGCAAGAGCACCGTTCTCAACCTGCTCAGTGGACTCGACCGTCCGGACACCGGCGTCATACGAATTGCCGGAACTGATATCACTCAGCTCAGTCGAAACCGAATGGCTGCGTTCAGGTGCCGCCACGTAGGCTTTGTGTTTCAATTCTTTTACTTGCAGCCGTTTTTGAATCTTGTACGCAACGTGACGGTTCCAGCGATGTTCTTGAACCACGAGCAGCCTTCGCGTTATGAACGTGACGAACGCGCCGCCGGCCTCATCGACTCCGTCGGCCTTGCTGACCGTGCAAAGCATCTTCCGAACGAACTTTCGGGCGGGCAGATGCAACGAGCTGCAATTGCCCGCGCGCTAATCAACAAGCCGCAGCTCGTGCTCGCCGACGAGCCGACCGGGAATCTTGACTCGCAAAACGCGCAGGGGATCATGGACCTGTTCGATGAGATTCGCCGCGAACACCAAACGGCTGTCGTTATCGTGACCCATGATCCGAAGATTGCCGGTGCAGCGGACAGAACAATTGAGCTAATCGATGGACAGGTGGCGTAGTGGCACATTTGGCCCTGCAGATAGGCGACGCAATGTCGCTTTCCTTTACCAAATTCAAGATCCGTCGAATTCGCACCATACTTACCCTCATAACGACGTCGATACTTTCGTTGGTACTTGTCGTGGCGAGTTGCACCTTGACAGGAATTATCGGTGCAGCAAACGCAACTCCACAAAGCGCGCTGGCTGATCTGCATCTCGCGAACGTGTCGACGAATTCTACGGCCGGCGAACTGTCGACGACTCCGTTCGTTCCGCGGCCATCGAAATCAACGGCGCCATCCGATCCTCAAAAGGAGATTGCCGGCGTTCGCGATCGCGTAAAGAACCCCGCTGCGCTTCGCGACATATACGTGGAAATGTCATCGCCAAACAGTGATAATGCAAACCTTGACATAATCGATGGGCCGAAAAAGCCGCAACCCGGCGACGCGAACTTTGACCCGAATTCGTTTGCCGGTGCCTATAACAACAGTGGTATTGCGTCTCGCAGCAGCGAACTGCTGAAGCCATTCGTTGATCCTTCGCAAAACCTCGACTGGAAGCGAGGTGATCCGCTGCCGGTGCTGGTACCTACTAAGGCGGTGTTGGACGCTCACGAAAAAGAGTTCAGCACGATCAAGAAAGCGAAGTTGCGTGTTGCTAAGCGCGAGGAATACAAAAAAGCTCTGCTTGGCAAAGTAGGCAAGTTCGAAGTGTCAGAGTCAAGTTTCACCTTTTTGAAGGACAGCAATGTGGGCGCGCCTGCAGCGCCCACTCCGGCTCCGAAATCGAAGTCGTTCTCCGTTCGTGTTGTCGGGTTTCTTCCAACCGCGAACGGATTGGCCGGCGGCGAGAGTTACCGCGATTACCTGTTTCCGTACGAATCGACATCCAAGGATGCTGATGTTGCCGGGCTCCTCAACGAGCCCGACCAGCTCTTTCCTTCGTTTACAACCACGAAGTCTCGCAACGATTTCGTTTCGAAGAACGATGACGCCTCGATTTATGCCGACACGATCGAGTCGAACAAGGAG
>JBBSGY010000512.1:0-2149 GCA_038253645.1 Acidimicrobiales bacterium | reverse complement strand
TCGATCAACGAATCGGGGAACTCTGTTGCAAGCACTCCCAAACCAACACGGTCGACCAATCGGTCACCGGCTTCTGCTTTTAGTTGTCCAGGTCTCGGCATAACGAGATGTTACGGCAAGTGCACCTAAGTTCCTGGTATTAAAGGTGCATCTCCTGCGACATTTTGTCTCCATCTCGTTCGCTACGTAACGTGACGAACGTATGAGGAAATGCACGTGATCAGGCGGACCTCAGGTAGGCAAACCCACACGATTCAGCGAGGAGCCCGTAAACGCCCAATCAAGTCAACCGGTGTTCTGCACCAGCCTCACAGGAGCGCCCGGCATTTCGAGCGTCCAAGTACTGAAGTCGGTAACGACGGCGTCAGCCGGAAAGGCAACGTTGACATACAGCCAACACCCCCCGCTGCTCGCCCAAGTCGTCGGCTCGCACGAGTAGTCCGACGGCACCTGCCAGTCAATGGTGAAAGTTTTGCCATTGTCGCTTTCGTCAATCTTCACACCACACGTGCCGATGGGGGCACGCACGCTGGCGCCCCCATCAGGGGTGTAGGTACAGCTTCCGTCGCCGCGAGCCATGTTGGTTATGGCGTTGCTCGACAGCGACAAGGTGCCCGCTTTCCCAGCGTCCCCGATATCGAAAAACTGCATGCGAACGTGCTGACCCGCGTAATTCGACGGCACCTGGGTGATGGCGAATGTTGTCTTTCCGCCGGCGTACTGATCGAAGACCGCCAAGTTCTTGTCGGCGGAAAGGTTCACAAGCTCACCGCTGCGCGCAGCGTCCGCGTCGGCGGGATCGGACGATGACGAGAGTCCCGCTCGAAGAAGGAAGTTGTTCTCTCCTTCACCCCGACCACTGTTCACGCGCAGCACGAATCTGTGCGACTGCGAAAGATCGACAGCGATCGCTGGACACACGAGCACCCATTTGTGTATCCACCCGCTGTATGAAGGGTCCGAAATTGAGCTCGACGCGTTCTGTGTACCAGGGTACGTCGTGCACGGCCGGGCGCCCGACTCTCCGACCAGCGAGTAGGTGGTCGACGGGGCCTCGACGGTGTTGTCGTTCGAGTAATTGTCCGCTGTGCTAACCGGAGGACCGGGTCTCCAGTCTCCGGGGCAGTAATCGGTAGACGACGGCGTGACCCCGGTGTTGTAGTGGGCGTCGGTGCAATCCCAGCCGGTTTTCGCATAACCCGGGTCAAACGCTTGGAGCAGCAGGTAAGCACTACCTCCGCCGGACTTTGACCTGACGGTTACGTCGAAGTCGTAGTGGCCGCTGTATTCGTCATTGATGTCACCGGCAGAGCACCCGTCAACTTGTGAGGCTGATGCGTATGAGAACGAACCACACGTTTCGGTGGCAAACCGATCGCCGTGACCCTTCTTGGTATCTTTTCCCTCGATGCCCACCCAGTAATGGCCGTTGGCGGGGTCAATCGGGCCCCAAGGAGTGCCCGGATAGTAGCCGCCGAGCATGTTAGAGCCTTGATTCGTGTGGAGCGCGGTGCGGCTGGTGCCGATGCCTGTGCGCTTGAACGTGTGATGAGGGTCGATGCCCAGGACCCCCAGGAAGGAGTCGGTGAATGACGTTGGTACCGTGACCAAGAGTTGGTCGGGGTGATTGGGGGCCGGCTCGATGATTGCCCCGTCCACATCCGTCGCGGCAACGCCGTTGGCTGCCAATGAGTGCTTGGCGGTCGCCCGGGCGTCAGTTATGTTCCCAGGCAGATATACCGCGCCGTCGAGAGCAGCGGAATCAGCCGCCCTTTGTGCCCGCTCGATATGGAGATACCAGTTGCCCAGGTCAACTGAGAACGCACATATACCGATCAAAGTCGTCATCATCACACTCGCCCACACGAGGACGAACCCACTTTCGTGGTTCCAATCGTCCGATCCCGCGCGTGAGACGACCCGCCTAAGAATCCTCATGCCTCCTCATCGGGCGGCCTGCCGACAATCTGGAGCGACTTTCATGCATCGACACAATGCGGACGCCGTTAGGGCTCGTGCCATAATTATCCGCGCGCTGGGACTCCGTTTCGCGTAGCGTTCATATGTGGACGTGGAAGAAGCCGAGCTGTTGGATTTCTTTGGCACCGTGCTCCCGTTGCTCGACGAACGGCAACGCCGTATCACTGGC
>JBBSGY010000511.1:0-2152 GCA_038253645.1 Acidimicrobiales bacterium | reverse complement strand
TCGCGCAATACCGTACAGATGCGGACGTCGTGCGTATCGAGGCTCAACTCGATTCGGTTACCGATGCGATTGCCAGAGCACAACTGCAGGTAAAATGCGAACGCGGCGACGTCGCTGATTGGCACGACAAATCGCAACGTGGCGCGACCAATGACTCAGTGGATCGCATCATGAAGGCTGTCGCGAACCTGAAGGTGGGTGACGTAATCGACGACCCCGGAACTCGTATGCTGCGACAACTGCTCGTCATAACAACGAGCCAGCGCCGTGGACACGAGCTGCGTCTCGGCGTACTGAATCCCGAAGGTCGCCGGTTCAACTTGACGTCGAAAGACTTCACCATTTCACCGCATCGTTTGCGGCACATTGAATTGCCGAAACCCTATAACCCGTCAAACAAAGAGTTTGTGAAGCGTGCGGCCGCGTCGTTGAACCAGGCGAGTTCAGCCGATCACGAAGACAGAGGCGGAATCGAGGGTTGTCCCGATCTCGCAACACACCTCAACGCTCTGCAAGACGTGGAGCGCCTCGGTCGCGAACACGACCGCCTGGAGACGCGTGTCAAAGCCCGTTCAGAGTCACTCGCGCGCCAGTTTGATCGTGTTCTCGGGCTTTTGCGTGACCTGGGTTACGTCAATGATTGGACACTTACCGAGGCCGGCGAAGCGCTGGCGCGCACCTATCACGAGTCCGACTTGCTGGTCGTCGAAAGCGTGAGTAGCGCTGTGTTTGACGGCCTCGACGCGCCTACGCTCGCGGCGGTCGCATCAGCGCTGACATACGAAAGTCGAGGCCCCAACTCGAGCGCCGGAACCGTTAAGTATCCCAACGCATTGGTTCGTGAACGTGTCGAAGAAATTGAACGCATCTGGTCTGGTCTTGCGACGCAGGAACAACAGCTTGCGCTCAGCGTCACCAAGGCGCCGGATCCGGGTTTCGCGATGTACGCATATGCATGGACTTCGGGAAAAGATCTTTCAGATGTGCTGAGTGATGATGCGATGTCGGGCGGTGACTTCGTACGAAATGTGCGACAACTCGTTGATCTGCTCGTGCAGATCTCAGGAATCGCCGGCGACCTGAATACATCACGGGCTGCTCTCAGCGCAGCTGAGAAACTCAACCGTGACGTTGTCGCAGCGGCTTCTGCAGTCCACGTCGCGCAGGCTCCCACCCCCTAGCGTGGCAGGCAATGACTGGTATTTCCGTTGGCTGCCGGCAGGACTGAAATGTCAATCTACGCAACCGAAGAGTTCACCGCGGATGAAGAGGCCATTCTCCGGCGCTATTTCACGAACCTTGATCAACCTGTATATGCCCTGGTCAACCTTCCAGAGGTAGTCAAAGGCGCCTTGTTCGCGCGCTACTCACGCACGCACAAGAGCTTGCGAAGGCTGTTTCTGGACGAGTTCATGGGCGACCTCGACATGAGCGGCGACCTGACCGTCGACGCAACAGTCGGCGTCGATCGGGCCGAACAGCTCTACGACAGGGTGTTCTTCGAATACGGCGACGACTCGGTCGCCCAACTCGGCGGCGTGCACCTTGCCTGCGAGCAGGCGTCGATCATCCTCACAAAGATTCTCGAGTGGGGCCGCCTCATGGCTTACCTGGAACAATCGACTCGCTACATCGGTTACGACGCGCGCCTCTCGAACGGCCGGTATCGCTATTACCGCGACCCCGCGATTCTCGAATCACCACTTGGCGCGCGATACGTCGGTGACATGGACCGCATGTTCGACACCTACGCTGAATTACTTGCACCGATGCAGAGCTTTTTTCTACAGGCGCATCCGAAGGCGCCGGGTGATTCCGACTTCGTGCACCGTTCATCAATTCGTGCAAGGGCGCTCGATTCGCTTCGTGGCCTTCTTCCCGCCGGCACGATCTCGAACGTCGGCGTCTACGGCACCGGACAGGGCTACGAACAGATGATTCTTCGTATGCGAGCGCATCCGGTTCCCGAGATTCGATCGTATGCCGACCTGATGCTTCAGGAGCTACGCAAGGTGATCCCGTCGTTCCTCAAGCGAGTTGACATCGCCGACCGTGGCGGCGCGTGGTCCAGTTATCTGGAAACCAATCGCGTGATGATGGAAGAGGTAGCACAAACCCTTTTCGGCGAGGAGGAGCCTGACCCGGCGGCGCC
>JBBSGY010000510.1:0-2155 GCA_038253645.1 Acidimicrobiales bacterium | reverse complement strand
GTCGTTTTCATGAGCTACAGGTCCCTATATGGCACTTGTAGCTCATGAAATGCGGGCAGACTGCTCTGCCGGCGAATCAATGGGGAACAATTGGCGTTGACTTTCAAGGGTGGGTGGTTGGTACGCAAGTACTACACGTTGACGTTCTTGGACGAACTGTTTTTCACGCTTCCGATTTGGCTGATATTCGGCAAGCAATATCTTGGCATTTCGTACCTCGCGATGGTGCTGGTCTTTTCAATGCCGCGCTATTTTTTTGCGGGCCTACTTCAAGTTCCGTGCGGAGCTTGGGCCGACCGTCATGGCCGCAAGCATGCGTATCTGATCGGCACTGCACTTGTATTCATGTGGCTGTGTTGCTATCTACTCACCAAGGACCTGTTACTACTGGCGCTCATTGCGCCAGGGTACGCGATCGGAATCGCATTTCGTGGCGGAAGCCTCGATGCGATCATGAGCTCGGCCGCCGAACGCGATGAAAGCACTCCCTTCCGGCACCTTGCATCCAACCGGACAACTTGTTTCTATCTTGGACGAGTCGTCGCGAGTGCAACCGGAGGAGCGCTGTATGCGTGGGATGAACGCGCCCCGATTGCGGCAACTCTGCTAGCGAGCGCAGTGTCATTCGTCATCGGGCTAACGATCCCGAATTCGACACACGTGGTCAATCGTGCGAACCGCCAAACCCTGCGGTCGATTACGCGCGACGCTACGCGTGCTTTGCATGAGCGAAAAGGCACGTGGACGTTTCTGTCGCTCTACGCGGCCACATTCGTTGCGGCCGAAATCGTGTGGCTCAGCTATCAGCCACTCTTTACTCAGCGCGGAGTTGGCTTCGCGAGTCTCGGCATCGCGTTTGCCGTCTTCTCGCTTCTCTCGGCCGTCGGAGGGCAGCTTGGCAAGCAGTTGATGACTCGCTTCGACATCATCGTCATAGTTCGCATTGTGCTGGTCGCATGCGGAATTTCCGCTGGGCTTCTCGCGCTATTGCCGGGCGCCTGGGTGTTGATCGGAACGCTGCCACTTCAGGTCAGCTTTGGCTTTCTCGGGCCGCTCGGAACCACCGTTCTTGCTGCTCGATCACCTGAAGCGGTTCGCGCAGCTGCATTGTCCTTCGAGGAACTCATAATCGGGTGTGCGCTATTGATCGCGGGCGTTGTCGGGGCACTTCTTCTCGATCACTACTCACCGTTGTGCTTGGTTGGAACGGGCGCTTTGGTGGTCGTGTTTACGTTGTCGGCCACCTTGGGAGAGTCTCTGCGCGAACTTGCAGACTCGCGGCCGCCGACTAAAACACCGTTTTCATGAGCTACAGGTCCCTATACGGCACCCGCAGCTCATGAAAACGGGCAGACTGCTCGCATGAGAGAGTCCGATCCGCTCAGGGCGACTTCGGAAACGTATGACCGCATTTCGGCCGACTACGAGCGCCAGACCGACAAAGTCGAGGCTGAATTCGTCGCGTTTCGCGCGGCATTTGCACGCCGTTTGACGAAGGGCGCGGTAGTTGTCGACGTAGGTTGCGGTCCCGGGCGCGATGCGGCATTTTTCGCGTCGCGCGGGATTGAAATAATCGGCATGGATGCTTCCGAGACAATGGCCGCACGCGTCGCAGGCAAGAGACTGGCTGCGTTGCAAGGCGATTTACGCTCATTGCCGTTGGCCACCGGCAGGCTGGACGCATTGTGGTCGAGTGCAAGTCTTCTGCACGTGCCTCGCGCGGGAACCTTGGTGGCTTTGAGCGATTGGAGGCGCAGTTTGCGGCGTGGCGGCTGGTTGGGGCTCACGACTTCAATTGGCGATGACGAAGGTTGGGAAACGGTACCTTACGGACCGGGCTACGACTACGGCGACCAAAAACTTGATCGTTGGTTCGTCCATCGAACACCGGAAGAAACCACAGAAGCGTTGACCCGTGCGGGCTTCCAGATTGTCGAAAGCTCTCAACGAACGGGGCATCGAGTCTGGTTTCAGGTAATCGCCCGCGCGGTATGACAGACCTGAGCGGTATGACAGACCTGCGCCGTGCACGCGACATTGCAATCGAGTTGGCAGTCGCGGCGGGAGAGTTGCTGATCCACGAGCGCTCGAACGCACAGTCGACGGGAGTGGAGACCAAAGCGAACGCAAACGACTACGTGACAATTGCGGATCG
>JBBSGY010000509.1:0-2171 GCA_038253645.1 Acidimicrobiales bacterium | reverse complement strand
GACGGTTGCTTCGGTTCCCGAGCCCGAGCGACGGCTGCGGAAACGCCCGAAGCTTTGCACTGCACGAATGACAACGACTTTCGCGGTGCCGGTGAGGATTGCAAAGTCGAGTGCAACCGACCAGTTCTCGACATAGAAGATGTCGAGACGTTGGTAGAGATTGAAATCAGGATTGTCTCTACCCTCGACTTGCCAAAGACCGGTGATGCCGGGCATCACGTTCTGGCGAGTCTTGAGTTTTGCTTCGAACTGAGCCACTTCTTCTGGCAGCGCCGGGCGTGGTCCGACGAGGCTCATGTGTCCGCGCAATACGTTGAACAGTTGTGGCAACTCGTCGATGCTCGTTGCGCGCAAAACCTTGCCGAGCCGCGTGACGCGCGGGTCAGCGGCAAGCTTGAAGAGGGGTCCGCTACGCAGGTTGTCGATTTGAAGCGCTTCAAGACGCTGTTCCGCATCGACGACCATGCTGCGGAAATTGATCATCGTGAAGTGCTCACCAAACCGACCGACTCGCTTTTGACGGAAGAAAATCGGGCCGGGGCTCTGCAGACGAATTGCCGCGGCCGTTGCGATGATAAGCGGACTGGTCAGCGCGAGAATCGTGAGCGCGATCGATACGTCGAGAATGCGTTTGATTGCTAGTTGCCAACCTTCGAGATCTGCGCGCTCGACGTAGACGAGCGGTTCGTACGCAACCGAATGGCTACGCATGCGGCGATGGTCGATACCGTTGACGCCGGTGGATAGATGAACGTGCACCTGGCGGTCGAGCAGCTCGCGCAGCACCGAGTTGAGCTTTTGCGTGCCTAATGCCCCGCCGACGACGAACGCGCCCGAGATTCCGGTGGCGTCGATGACGTCTGGCAGGCGGTCGAGGCTGCCGAGCCAAGCAATATCGAAATCGTTTTCGGCGGCATCTTTAGGTGTTCCCACAAAGCCGTAGAAGCGGTAGCCGAGCTCGGGGTGCTTTGCGATGTGCATGTAAAGGCTGTGTGCCTCGTGGCTCGCGCCGACGAGAAGCACCGACCGGACGAAGCGGCCATGTCGACGTGCATTGGCAAGCCATGTCGAATAGCTCACACGCCAGGCATTGAGAAATACAAACGTGAGTGTGCCCACGAGCATGGGAATGCGCGCCAGGTGCGGCTCGCCGATGAACTTGCTGACAACGAGCGCGCTGATACCCCCAACTGCTGACACGCGTGCGATGCGTGAGATTTCGACCGAGCGCATACTGCAGACCCGCGCGAGATATAGACGCTCGATTGCCATCACGCAAAGCATTGCGAATACAACAATCATGAGCCCGCCGACCGTCATGAGCACACTGCGGAAGTCGGCATTTGTGACTGCGTTCGCGAGTGTCGCGCCGGGTGTTAACAGCGCAATCAACCATGTGAGAGCGATCGCAACGCCGTCACCGGTAACAAGCGCGTAACGAAGAACGGGATGACTCTCGGTATACAGACCGAGATCAGGCACTTCGTTGATGTGCGTTTGAGACGACGTTGACACAGAACACAGCTTTCGAATCTTCAGCGGTCTGATTACGGCCAGATGACAACAGGTCACCCTATTTGGGCAGACTGTTCTTTGCTGGCTCGTTTGATGAATCTTGTGTGTCGTTGCGATCTGTATCGGTTTCAATTTTCAACGGGTTGAAAAGCGCGCCTCCGAGCAGCACAAATGCCACACCACAGGTCCATCCGCCGACCACATCGAGTGGGTAATGGGCTCCTCGCAAGATCATGCCGGCGCCGGTCACGACGGGCGCGATACCCACAAACAACCCGATTCTGTGAACTTTCGTCGATGGACTGTAACGACAGATAATGAAATACGTTGCAGCTGCAAGAGATGCAGAAGCTCCGGAGTGTCCCGACGGATAGGCGTAGTAATTGCCACGACGGCGATCGAAAAAGGGCTTGAAGCCGAAGTGCAGCACCAGTGCTCCTGTAATCGGCGCGACTACGCATACTGCGAACAAGCGCCAGTCGCGCCTCACATAAGTGACAACGCTCAGCACGCTGAGCCACGCGACAAAAAACGACGGCTCACCGAAACCGGTCAGGAGTGAGCGCCAGTCACCGTCGAGCACGTAACGCGGAACCAACTCGTTTATCTGGTCATTGAACGAGCGCCCAAGCAAATGAGTCTCGATTCCGACAGCG
>JBBSGY010000508.1:0-2176 GCA_038253645.1 Acidimicrobiales bacterium | reverse complement strand
GATGCCGCGATCAATCCGGGTAATTCGGGCGGCCCGCTGGTGAACATGGCCGGACAGGTGATCGGTATGAACACGGCCGTCATTCGTGGAGACACCGGACAATTTCAGAACATCGGCTTTGCCCTTGCGATCGATGGCGTGAAGCCGGCTCTGCAGGATCTTCGCAGCGGGAAAACGGTTCAGTATGCCTACATCGGCGTTACGCCGGCAGCACTGACCAGCATGCTCAAGTCCCGTCTTGAAGTCCCGGTGGATCAGGGTGCCGTCGTGAACGAGGTTCAGCCCGGTTCGCCGGCTGATAAAGCCGGAATCAGCCGTTTTGACGTCATCACCGAGCTTGGTGGCAAGCCCATTTCAGACAGCAATGCACTATTCACGCAGGTGAGAGCACATCGCCCGAACGATAAAGTGAAAGTTGTCTTCTACCGGGGCCCCGACAAAAAAGAGGTCGACGTCTCCCTCGCGGCCAGAAACGACCAGAGATAACAGTCGCCGTGTGAATTCGACTGAGAACATTCGGATTCCTGGGATTAGTGTGATCTCCTCAGAAGAATCGAGCGGGAGCACCCCCATGTCCGAAATGTCAACGGCGTCCGGCGTCGAACCCAAGGGCCACGTGAGAGTTATCTATCGCGGTCCTGTTGCTCCTCATTGGGAGGTCCAGTCGGACTTCGGTGACAGGGCGACAATCGAAGAGTTCCGGCAACGGATTCTCGCCAGACTTTTACTTTTGCCGCCGCACGATCCCCAGTTTCGTCGGAATCGTGAGCGCGTAGTGCGCGATGCCGAACGGGAAGCCATGACTCTCGAATGGGATCTCGGCGTTCCCGAAGAGGCTGAAGAAGGAACTGCCTGAGTTTGGCTTTCGGGCTGAGCGAAGGCGGGTCACCGAGGTGACAACAATTTGATGCACGATACAGCCGAGGTTCGCAGTTCGACAGAACGCAGACGCCTTGCATTGGAAGAAGTCGTGCGAGTTGCCGGTGTGGGAGTTGTCGTTTGTGATGCGAACGCCGCGATTACCCAGATTGACGAACGCGCGAGTCGATGGCTGACCGAGCGCGGCGGGCATTCAGCCCTCGACGAAATTTTGCGCGCAGCGATTGGTGGCGCGCACGTTGTCAAAACACTTGAATCCAGTGGACGAAGTGGGCTTTCGTTAAAGGTTGTCGGCGCGCCGGTGCGCGAAAGTGACCAGATCGTCGGCGCAATTGCTGTCATCGAAGACAACACGCACGAAAAGTATGCAGAAATTGCACAGCGCGAACTCGTTGCCAATGTCGGTCACGAGCTCAAGACTCCGATTGCGGCAATGGGTCTGCTGGCGGAGACGCTCGTTAACGAACGAGATCCGGTAGCGAACCGGAATCTTGCCGAACGGCTTTCACAAGAGGCCGTGCGAGCGGCGCACGTGGTCGATGACCTGCTCGGGCTTGGTTCTCGAGACTCACGCCAGACAACAGTTTCGAGCTGTCGTGCATTGTGCGAAAGCGCTGTTGCCCGGCTTATGCCGGCTGCCGAGGCGCGCAATATCGCGCTCTCGATCGTGGGTGATGACACGGGCATCAAAGGCGAGCCCGTCGACATTGTGTCGGCGATCCATCATCTGGTTGACAATGCAATCAAATATTCGGACGAGAATAATTTGGTTCGCATTGAAATACATGAAAATGGTACGACATGCCAAATCGCGGTCGTCGACATCGGGATTGGTATCGCGGGTGCTCACGTTGACCGTATATTCGAGCGCTTCTACAGAGTTGATGCCGGTTCCTCACGCGCTGCACGTGGAACGGGCCTAGGTCTCGCAATTGTGAAACATGCAGTGGAAAGAAATGGCGGAAGTGTGCGAGTGGAATCGATCGAAGGACGCGGTTCCACCTTCACAATAAGAATGAAGCGAGGGGTCATCCAATGACCGAAACGAGTACGAAAGTTCTCATCGTCGAAGACGAGCAGAGCTACGCCGATGCCCTGCGGTCAGGGCTCGAGCAAGAAGGTTTCTCAGTTCAGTTCGCGGTCGATGGCGAGAGCGCGCTCATGAATTTTGATGTTGCCGAGCCGGACATAATCCTGCTCGACGTGATGTTGCCAAAGATGTCCGGAATCGACGTGTGTCGCGAGATCCGCGCACGCGCGCCGCGCGTGCCGGTCATCATGGTCACTGCTCGCAACT
>JBBSGY010000507.1:0-2177 GCA_038253645.1 Acidimicrobiales bacterium | reverse complement strand
TATCCAGTGAAATAGAGGACGCAGTGACTGACATTCAGGCTTCCGAGCCGACATCTACTTCCCCGGAGCAACTCGATGCTCTTGCCGCCCGCGTGCGATCTGCAGGCCGTCATCAATCGATACCGCTGCTCGTATTCGGAGCGATCGCAGCCCTGATCCTTCCGCTGAATTTTCTCGGCAAGACTCTTGGCTTCTTTACGCCGATTGCCATATTCGCGGCTCTTGCGTGGGCGGTCTTCATGCCGGCCGGATTCTTGACGACGTGGCTGATATTGCGCAAGCAGGAGGCGGATCGCGGTGTTTCCGTTGGAACTGCCAAGTACGGCTGGATGGCACTCGCAACGTTGTTGACATCGTTCCTTGCATCCATCGGACTCACCTATATCGGCGGACCTTCGATCTACTTTGGATTCGCGATGCTCGTCGTTGCGGCTATTCGTCAAGACATGTTTCTGATCTATATCTCTGTCACATCGATAGTTTTGGGGATCGTGACGATCGTTGCCGGGTTCGCGATGCTCAGCGGGGTTGCGGTGGCGCTCGTAGTCGCATTTCCAGTGCTGCTTCTCGTTGCGGGTGTCGTGGCTTGGAAACGTGAAAATCCGATCGCGGCGTGATGTCGATTGAAGCTCCGCAGCCGGAGCCGATTCCGTTTCGCGAGTTGGTCGACACGGTGCATCAACCAGCGCGTCTCGGCATTCTTACTGCGCTCAACGAGTGCAATAAAGCTGACTTTTCCTATCTAAAACGACTCCTTGAGTTGAGCGATGGCAACCTTGGTCGCCATCTCGAGGTTCTTGCAGACGCTGAACTCGTCGACGTAACCAAGGAATTTTCCGGACGCCGACCGCGGACATGGGTATCTATCACGCGCAAAGGCAAAACCGCACTTGGGTTGCAAATGCAAGCGATGCGATCAATGGTCGCGCGCTTCGACACACCAACAGGCTCCCACTAGATACAGCGCATTGCCTTGTACAGCGCTGTGGTAAGCGTCTCGTGCACGAGCATTGAAGGCGCGGAGCGGGTCCAACTCTGTTCGGAGCTTTTATCGAAGTCGATGGTCTCGAGCGACATCCTCGCGATCTGTTCAGTATCGATGCGAAGGCCTCGCTTCTCGATGCATTGCGTAACGCGACGCAAGTGCATCGGGTGTGCAACGACCGCGACTGTCGTCCATCCGCTCTTCTTGCATAGAGCTGCGGCCTGAAAGAGTACTTCGCGCGTGTCGAGGTACGAGCCGGAGCGATGTTGCTCGATTCGGAACACTGGCTCGGGATCAAGTTTCGCAAACGCGTCTGCGACTTCAAATTGCAGAATTTTCGGCAGATGGGCAAAATCGCGCTGCACGATCTCTGCGATCTGCTCATTCGGTGGGCCGGGAACAATTTTGCCGTGCGCGCGGCGATAGCCAAACGCAAGGGCAATGACGCATTCGGGCGAATCATTGGTCATATCGGTATCTCAGCCTACGACTTGGTAGGAATGGTGCGTGCACGTGTTTCTTACCGGTGGTACCGGTTTCATCGGCGGAAAACTCGCGGAAAAGTTGCGGGGGCGTGGCGACACCGTCGTTGCGGCTGTGCGAGATCATGCAAAAGCATCGCAACTTCAAGCAATTGGATGCAAGGTCGTCTTGGTCGACTTGAACGACCGCAGTGCGACTATTGATGTAATGCGCAATTGCGAAACGGTGTATCACCTCGCTGGACGTTTTGAGATCGGAATCCCTCGTTCTGAACGTGACGCAATGATGCGGACGAACGTGGCAATGACGGAGTCGGTAATTGACGCCGCGCAATCTGCATCGGTCAAGCGAATTGTATATGCGTCGACGATCAATGCCTTTGGCGATACGCGTGGCGCGATTGTCAGCGAAACGTTTCGCCGACAGGAGCCGAAGTACTTATCGCTGTATGACGAGTCGAAGTATTTGGGCCATGTTGCGGCGCTCGCCAAAGCAAAACAAGGAGCGCCCGTTGTAATTGTTCAACCAGGCGTTGTTTACGGGGCTGGCGACCACTTCGAAATTGGTCGCGAGATTCTGCTTGCAGCCCAGGGAAAGCTCCGATTCCTGATGCTCGGACAAGTCGGCCTCACGATGTGTTTCGTAGACGACATCGCCAACGGTTTCGTCGCAGCGAACGACAAGGGCCGAATTGGGGAGTGTTACGTCC
>JBBSGY010000506.1:0-2208 GCA_038253645.1 Acidimicrobiales bacterium | reverse complement strand
CGTAGCTTGCGTAGTAGTCCATCAAGAATGCGCACACGATTGTTGTATTCGTTTTCCGTGACGAACGCGAACGGTGCAAATCGGACACGCGCTGGTCAAAGCTCATTTCGATGACTCAAATTTTCATTTGGAATTGCTGGTGTAGATGTTGCCCTGGCAGGGCGCGAGGTGCACACGGTTCCGTCGGCCTTGACCTCCCCGATTGGAAGTGTGTGTAGATGTTGTCCTGACCGGGCGCGAGGTGCACACAGTTTGCTTGCGTTGAGGCCTCGCTGCTCCGAGTTTCGGTAGCTCTGTCACTCGTGAAGCAGGCACGCGTCGATGCGAAATATCGGGCGCTCAGCTGAACCCGCGCCAGAACACGGGGCCTCTGGTAGACACTCCCGAGTCGTGGACGACCCTTACGCGCTACGGGGGCGGCGGGGCGGCAGGCGTTGTGGTGGCCGGGGTTGCGGCTTGCGCGCCGCGTTCTACGTGGTCGTAGTCCCCTGTCGGTGTGCCAACCGGCTTGCGCTCTTGTTGGGGACGAATCGGCAATGGTGCGCCGGCTACGCCACGAGCCGCAAGAACATCAGTCGCAGGAGCCTTGATGGGCGCAGGCTGCGAGAACTCGGTCACAGGCACGTCCTTGAGCGCGGACTTCATGAACGTCGCCCACGTCTTTGTCGGTTCGGTACCACCGGCAATTTTCATATTGCCCTTGTAGTTAATTGTGCGCGGCTTGTCGGAATAACCCATCCACACCGACGTCGAGAGGGTCGGAGTGAAGCCGACGAACCACGCATTGCTGTAACTCTCCGCCGTTCCGGTTTTGCCTGCCGCTGGTCGGCCGATATTTCCGTTGGTACGGCCTGTTCCGTTTTCTATGACACCGCGCAATGTGTCGGTGACGTTGTCGGCGACAGTTTCGTCAAGAACACGCTGTGGCTCACGTGCGCTGTTGTCTTCGAGCACGTTGCCGTTGCCGTCGATAACTTTGACTACGGGGGTAGGCGGTTGGCGCAAACCTCGGTTCGCAAACACGCCGTACGCAGCTGCCATATCGAGTGGAGAAACGTCGATTACACCCAGCGCGTAGTTACCACCGATTTGGTGAAAACCTTCTGAGTAGTAAGAGGATGTGACGCCGAGCTTCTTTGCAAGCTGTGCGGTATGTATGAAGCCGTCGACGGCTTTGCCGCTTTGCTTGTATCCGATCTCGCGAATCAACGGCGCGTACACGGTGTTGTACGAGTGCCACGTAGCTTCTTTTAAAGTCGCGCGACCGCTTGCTTCATCTTCAAAGTTGTGCACCACACAGTCAGCACCACGACAACCCGGTGGCGACCATGATGACGATGCTTCATAGGTCGTGTTCGGCGTTATTCCTTGCTCGTAGGCAGCCGCTAGCACGAACGCTTTGTAGGACGAACCTGGTTGGCGACCCGTACCGCCGCCGGTAACCGTGTGCGCGTCAGGCGACCAGCAAGAAGGCTCGACCTGCACCGGGATCGGCTTGCCGCCAAGGCCCGTCGGGCGCGGCGGACAGCCGCCGAGAGCTAGGTTGACCTGGGCTTTTGTGAAATCGCGGCCACCGACAATTGCCTTCACGTAACCCGTTGGAGGTTCGACCGCGACCATCGCCATGTCGAGCGGCGCGGAGGTTCCCTTCAATTCATTCGCAACTGTTTGCTCGGCTTGAGTCTGCAATTCGGGTGACAAAGTTGTCTGCACTTGCAAACCACCGGAAAACACTTTGTCTGCGCCATAACGCGCAATTAAATAACGGCGCACGTAGTCGACGAAGTAAGGAAACTGTGTTTGTGACTTTTGCTGATCGTAAATCGTAGTGACAGGTCCGGGTGGTGCACCATTGCTTTCCAACCACAACGGATGTGCAATCGCGTCATCGTGCGTTGCCTGATCCAGGCGATGTTGATCGAGCATCTCGTCAAGAACCAGCTTACGGTGTGACTCTGCGTTGGCAAGGTCGTCACGCGGGGCACGCGCGGACGGCGCGGGAATTACACCCACCAACGTCGCTGCTTCCGACGCGTTGAGCTGACTAACCGGCTTGCGGAAATAAGACTCCGAAGCGGCTCCGACTCCATACGCACCATCGCCGAGGTAGACGATCGACAAGTAGCGGTAGAGGATTTCGTCTTTGTCGGTTTGGCGATCCAGCTGACTCGCAAGGATCGCCTCACGAATCTTGCGACTGATCGTGCG
>JBBSGY010000505.1:0-2230 GCA_038253645.1 Acidimicrobiales bacterium | reverse complement strand
GCACTGCCTGGTGGCGGTAAGGGCTTCAAGCTGAACGCGAATCCCGCTCGCGCCCCACGCGGTGGTGGCGGCCCACGCCGAGCCAAGAAGGCGGCCAAGGCGGCCAAGAAGGGTACCAAGAAGGGCGTGAAGGCAGCGAAGAAGACGCCTCGAAAGGTGGCTCGTCCGGTCCCCAAGCGGATCCCCGCAGCCGTCAAGGCTTCTGCAGCTGCCAAGAAGGCTGCCAAGAAGGCTGCCAAGAAGGCTGCCTCGAAGAAGGCGCGCAAGGCTTAGCAGCAGTACCGTTCAAGGTTCGGGTCGTCTCTCACGGGACGGCCCGAACTTCGTCATGGAGTAAAAACCGCAGGAGGAATGCACCATGCGTGACCTGGCACAGACGGCGACAACGGATTGGCTCTCGTTGTGGGATGAGGAGCAGCAGCGTGTCGTCAAGGTAAACCTCTCGTTCCTTGCATCGAACTGGAATTGCCTGTTCGGCAAGGGCTGTCCCGGATTCATCACGAAGGACAGCAAGAAGACTGCACCAGATATCGGGTGCTGCTGTGTGGACGACAGGACTGAGGCGTTGACACAACGCGGATGGGTAGATGGATTGTCACTTCGCAAGTCTGACATCATTCTTGCATTGGACCCCAAGGATCAAAAACTCAAGTGGTCCAAGATCAAGAGTGTTTACCGTGAGCAGTACAACGGCAAGATGCATCGTCTGACTGGTATCGGGTTCGATGCGCTTGTCACGCCATATCACAGGTTCGCTGTCGAGAACACGCACACATATGATCCAGTGGCTCTCGTGCCCGTAGAGCAGTTGCGAAGTGACCATCGAGTAATACTGAGCGGAGAAGCTGTTGAGCAGCCCTCCGTCTACTCAGACGCCTTCGTGGAGCTAATGGGATGGTCAGTCACCGAGGCCAACTACCGGAGCTACCAGCGCAAGCGTGATGGCGGTGTTACTCGATGGGTACGCATCTATCAGCGATCCGACAAGAGTGAGTGCGACTCGATCCGTGCCGCGCTCAAAAACACTGGCGCTGACTACCATGAAGGAGTTTCACGGAACTGCTCTGTGTTCAGCATCAAAGGTAGTGTCGCTGACCTCATCCAAGCGCTATCAGCAAATCGCGTCTTGTCTCAGGACTTCCTGTTGGCATTGAGCAGCTATCAGCAACATCTACTGATAGACACGATGATTCTCGCCGATGGGCACTTCTCCTATTCGGACGATGGTTATCAGCATCGGACATACGCGCAGAAAGATCGAGCACACGTAGACAGCTTTGTTGCTCTGTGCATGATGGCAGGCATCCGAACGACAACACGATTGCGTAAACTGCCTGATCGAGTCATCAACGGTGTGAAAGTTGCATCGAGTGATTGCTGGTACGTCTCGCTGATAAAAGGCAAAGGCACAAGTATCCAGTACAGCGTTGATTTTCATGGCGGCCGGAAGTTCTCTTATGGCAGAACCAAGCTGGAGAACGTTCCGATGGTTCACTACGAAGGAGTGGTCTGGTGCCCGGAGACTGAGTACGGAACGTTTGTCTGTCGGCGCAACGATTCTGTGTACGTGACGGGAAACTCGACAGGCTTTTGGACGAATGACGAAGCCGAAGTGGATCGGATCGATGCCGACATCCACAAGCTCACTGACGAGGATTGGGACACACAGCTGCACGATGAGTGGCAGAAGACAGGCAAGTGGGCCGTGCGGACGAAGCAGAAGACTCCCGCGATCGAGAACTGGTACACCGCCGAAGAATTGCAGAAATTGAGTATCGAGCAACTCAGGGAACTTGGCCAGACGTTGCACATCGAAGATGCCGAAGACTACGACGCCAACGGACTCATTACACTGATCGTGGATCACGGGGCACAACAGGACGGTGCATCATCCTCCCGAGTCATCGATGGTGCCTGCATCTTCGCTAACAGATCCGGAGGCTCGACGGGCAAGGTCGGTTGCGCCTGGTTGCACTACGGCAATCGAATCCGTGGCGGTGACAAGGCCATCGACAACAACAGCGAAGAGCACGCGGACTTCATGCCGACTGTCTGCTCCCGATTGCCGTTGTACGCCTACATGGACAGCGACAACGCCTGGGTGATTACCGTGTGGTCGATCAATCGTTGGAGCGAGGGCGATGTGACTCCCGGCTACACGGACGACTCGAACGAGTCGAACTATGTGTGGTGGTGCGTAGCAGAAGGCACGATGGTTGCTACCAGTGAT
>JBBSGY010000504.1:0-2234 GCA_038253645.1 Acidimicrobiales bacterium | reverse complement strand
GATGGTTACTACGAGCACCTTGAATCCTGCGTCGCGCGCGTTGCCGAGTAAACGAGCATCGATCTCTCGACTTCGGCTTGTGTAGAGCTGAAACCAGTGATTGCCCCCAGGCGCCGCCAACGCGACATCTTGCAGGCTGGTCGTGCCGAATGTCGAAACGGCGTAAGGAACCCTATACTCCGCAGCTCGCGCGACAGGTATTTCCCCGCCGGGATACAGAGCGCGTGTAAAGGCCGTCGGGGCAAGAACCACCGGAAGGGTGGCGTTGAGCCGAACAGATCCGTGGAGGGGTCGACTATTACTGCGGAGTCCTGCAACACGCTAGGCACAAGTTGAGCGTCCTCGAAGGCTCTTAGCGCGCGCTCGGCGTTCAATCCGCTTCCCGCAACACCAGTAACATAAGCCCAAGCGAGCGGAGAAGCCCACCGCTCGGCGATGGCACTCAACTGCTCGTTTGTTGTGACTTCGGAAAGCTTTACTGCCACGTTTCAGCTCCACCTCATTTATTCAACGGTATCGGGTCGCC
The DNA here is from genome assembly GCA_038253645.1 of Acidimicrobiales bacterium. GTDB lineage: Bacteria > Actinomycetota > Acidimicrobiia > Acidimicrobiales > JBBSGY01 > JBBSGY01. Next base: position 1,708 of record JBBSGY010000504.1, on the reverse strand, counting down.
GGGTTTCGTCCCAACCACGTCGAAACTGCATGCAACGATGGGCAATGCCAGTCCCTGTTTGCTTAGCCGTGGCCGAATCGGTCTGAGACAAGAGCGACGACATCGTCCGCGCAGCCCCAAGAGACAGTTACGCCGCCGCCTCCGTGACCGTAGTTGTGAACGATTGATATGCCGCCGGACTCTTCTGCTTCAAGTCGAATCGAGCTGCGTGACGGTCGTAGTCCCGTCGCACTGCTGAGACGTTTTGCAGAGGCCGCCGAGGCTCGATGGCAACACAGCGTTCTACAATGTCATCATCGACTTCCGGCGTTACGTCCAATTCGTCAAGTCCGACTTCGTGGGTGCCACCGAGAACGACATCGTGCGCTCGGGGGAAAATCTGCGTTGGCCATTCACCCGCCTCGCTTCCGACAAAACGTTCGATACCTACTTGAGCGACGCGAATAATTCGACCTCGAACTGGAAACAACTCGGTATCACCGGTCAGCGCATTGGCGCCAAGTCCAGTCGTATTCACTATGACGTCGACCGGACGAACGACTTCGTCGAACGATTCCAAGGTTTGCTGCCGAATACGGCCGCCCATCCGCTGCACTGTCGCAACAAGCCACGGCATGTAACGGTTCATCTCGACCATCGGTGCGGTCACCAAAACGCCGCTAACGCAGCCATCCGGCGGATCTGATCTTGACGCTGAAACGGCTCCCGGAATTGCTGTGGCCCACCTTGGTGGCACGTCTCCGGGAAATCCAAAGACGCCCGACCGCATGACAACACCGGTCGAAGTGTCGGCGGCGAGTCGGGCGAACTCCCGGTAGGACGCGCGGCACCAGCGCTCTGCCAGCTCCGCCGGTTCCGCATGGAACGGCCACCACATCGCGGCAGCCATATCGGACGTGGTGTTTGGCGAGAGTTCACTCGCTAGGACTTCGACCGCTTGACCCGCTTGAAGCAACCGAAGGGTGCTTGAAAGCCCCGAGACACCAGCTCCCAATACAACGACTCGTGCCACGACAACTCCTAACTGAACACAGTCGCTTTCCCACGTGATCTTCCAAGAAATCAATGCGACCTACGCGCGAGGCAGACTATCTGCCATGGCTAACCGTACAAGGATCACATCTGGTGTCCTGGTGGAACTTCATGTGGACGACTTCGACAAAGTCAGAGACTTCTACGGGAGATTTGGATTTGACGCGGCGTGGCAGCAAACGCGCCAAGAGGATGACGGTTATCTGGTCATGAGTCTCAACGACCAGGTCCTTACCTTTTGGCCCGGCACAAATGCATGGGAGCGTCACCCATACTTTTCTCGATTTCCGAATGACACAAAACGCGGATTCGGTGTCGAAATCGTGATCTATGTGGACGACATCGGCTTCGCTTACAACATCGCCAACGAACTTGGCTGCGTAGTCGAGAAGCTCGCGAAGCAACCATGGGGGCTTTCGGATTTTCGCGTCGAAGATCCATTCGGTTACTACATTCGTTTCTCCGAACCGGACGACATCCTGGATCCGGCGTCTTCTCGAGTGTGAACACGACCTCTATCGGAGGTCAACTGAAGGCCCACAACCGTTCGGGTGCACACGCAATATTGTTGGGCGTAAGGGATGTCTCGCCTACGATTGACGAGTGTCATCCTCATCGAATGAAGTCGCTTCATCAGAGCACTCCGATGGCTCGCTTGTCGGCTGGGGCACGATCG
>JBBSGY010000503.1:0-2248 GCA_038253645.1 Acidimicrobiales bacterium | reverse complement strand
GTCGAACGAGTCGAACGAGTCGAACGAGTCGAACGAGTCGAACGAGTCGAACGAGTCGAACGAGTCGACAGACATTTTCTCTGCATTCCTTCACGTATCCAGAGCGCGTAACCGGTTCAAGAAAGTGGGATTTTTCAGTCGTCCGCCTGTTACTGATTGATCAATCGCAACTGTGTTCCCGGCATGTCCAGAGTCCAAGTCGTGGTGTCGTCAAGATCTGACACGCCGGGGAATGTCATATTGACGTAGAGCCAGCATCCTCCGCTGCTCGATGAGCTGGTTGGTAGACACGAGTAATCAGACGGAACGTGCCAGTCGATCGTGAACAGCCTTCCGTTGTTATTGGAATCCACAGCCACAGTGCACGACCCCGCGGTTGTACTGGAGGAAGATCCGGACGCCGACATGTATGTGCAGCCGCCATCGGACCCGATCATGTTTGCATCGCTTGTCAACTTGAGCGTTCCCGACGCTCCGCGTGATACTGAGTCGCCGATATCGAAGAACTGCATCTGTACATGTTGGCCGGCGTAGTTCGCGGGGACCTGCGTAATGGCGAACCTAGTGTTGCTGTCTCCATAGCTGTTGTGTATCGCCAAATTCTTGTCGGCAGACAAGTTGACGAGGTTGCTACTCAGCGAAACGTCAACCCTGCTGGGATCCGGCGAGAGCGACAGACCGGAGCGCAGAAGAAAGTCGTTGGAACCGATACCCGGACCAGTGCTGACCCTCAGGACAAAGTTGTTGGAGTGCGAGAGATCGAGTTGTATGGCGCGAGGACACAGCGTTACCCATTTGTGGATCCACGAGCTGTATGCGGGGTCGGACATTGCCTGGGAAGCGTTCTGGGTTCCGGGAAACGCGCTGTTGCATATCGGGCTGCCTGCACTGTCTCTGAGGGAATACGTCGCCGTCGGTGCCGGCGTGATGGCGTCCATGCGCGCATAGTCGGCATCAGCCTCATACACGTGGGGTCTCGAGTCTCCGGGGCAATAGTCCGGTGATGGCGTGGGAACTCCGGCGTTGTAGCGTGGATCGGAACATCCGAGCGGGTCACCCGCCGGGTCTGTCTGTGCATAGCCTGGGTCAAAGGCTTCGACAAATAGGTACGCAGTACCCCCCCCCTCGCTTGGGGACGGACCGACACATTGACGTCGTAGTGACCGGTGTATTCGTCGTTGCGATTGCCCCGGCAGTTATCCACTCGTTCACCAGCCCCCGCACATGATCGGGTCGCGAACCGATCGCCGTCTACCTTATTGACGTCCGCCCCATCGATCGTGATCCAGTAGTGCCCAGCGCTGTTATCGACAGGTCCCCACGCCGTCCCCGGATAGTAAGTACCGAGCATGTTGGAGCCTTGGTTCATGTGAAGCGAAGGTTTCGTGGTGGCGATTCCCCGGCGAAGGAAGGTGTGGTGGGGGTCGATACCGAGAAAGCCTAAGAACGTGTCCGTAACCGAAGTAGATATCGTCACAGACAACTGATCCGAATGACCTGGTATGGGGGCGATCGCGGCGGCGTTGGCCTCTTGCGCCGATAGCCCGTTCGCGATGAGCCCTTTGATGGCTGCGTCCCTGGCTCGTAAGACGTCACCCGGCAGGAACACAGCGCCATCCAGAGCGGCCGAGTCTGCGGCTCGCTGCGCTCGTTCGATGTGGAGGTACCAATTGCCGAGATCGACGGAGAATCCGCAGATTCCCAACAATGTAGTGAGCATCAACGCTGCCCAAATCAGGGCGAAACCGCTTTCGCTGTTCTTGCGCGGGCTCACCAAGAGAATGGAAACATTGCGACAGGCCCTCATGACGATCCCATCGGGGCAAATTCCGAATTGCTTGAGTTTTGTCGATCCGAATCTTCGTCGATGTCGTGCGGCGACAGCCGGTTGGGTGCATGCCATCTGTTAGCTACCGCCGATTACTCTCCAACCAAAGACTGCGAAATACGTCATTTGCCGGCGAGGTCGGTAGCTCGGTGAACGTCCCGAAATCCGGTAGCACCCTGTGGTGTCCCGACGTAGCTGTGACCTGCATTCCCAGCGATCAACATAGAAGCCGACACGGTTGAACACTAGCCAGAAATAGGCCCCTCCGCGTTCTAGGTGCGTGGGTCGGTAACCGCAATTTCGAATCCGCCAACGTATGTACTCCGCACAGAATGCTCGGAGGCGCCACAGATTGAACGTCGCGTTGAAGTGATGCCGACTCGTGTGGCGTGCCACTGGCACAACTTGTCGAACCATCGT
>JBBSGY010000502.1:0-2252 GCA_038253645.1 Acidimicrobiales bacterium | reverse complement strand
AGCGTCGCAGTCAGTCCGCCGACGCGGTCCGAGATTTGATGCAAAAGCATCAAATGTCCGTTTCCGCAGTTCACGTGCCATGTCTCGTCATCACGCAGCCGGTTTGGGGGTGGAATCCAGAAGCGAAATTGCATCGCTCGATCGAACTGGCAGAAACCGTAGATGCGAAAACTGTCGTTGTGCACCCGCCGTTTCGGTGGCAACGCGAGTTCGCGGACAGCTTCCGCTCGCTCGTGAACGAGCTCCACCAGCGCCACGATCGGGTCGAGGTTGCCGTCGAAAACATGTACAGCGTCGAAAAGTTCGGGCGAAAAGTCGAGCCATACCTGTGCATGGAAGATCCGGCGATGTCCGACTTTCCTTGTCTCTGCCTGGACACGTCACATGCGGCCGCCGCCCGGTGGAACCCGGTCGAGCTCTACAAGAAAATGCGCGAGCGTGTCCGCCACGTGCACCTCTCCGACAGCACAAGCCAGAAGGGTGACGAACATCTACCCCCCGGACACGGCACGCTGCCGCTCGAGGAGCTGGCGCGCATGATGGTAGACGACGGATTTGCCGGCGATGTCGTTCTCGAAGTGGCAACCGGAAAATTGCCGGAAAGCGCTCGCCGTCACGTCACCGAAGAGTGCCTCGAGTGGACTCGCAACGCCTTCAAGGTCTGATCACATGTGAGATGAGAACTTGATTGGCAGTCCCAACTTTACAGAATACGAGCCACTTACCGCTGGTCAGCGGGCCGGAGATTCAGCTGAGGCGGCGGGGAGATCGGTAAGCGCCCGTGGGCGTACGGTCCGGGGCTGCTCTGTTTTGGGCTCGTGCCTTCGGGATCACTGAGACTGCCGAGCTGGCGTCGGCAAAAGCCGGCGTTTCTAAAGTGACCAAGCGCCTCGCAGACCTGAAGCTCATCGGCCGTGAGCGTGTTGGTCGCAAGTCGAAGTTGGTGCTGTTGCGTGAAGACGGAAGCGATGATCCGTACACGCGTCCTCAAACCAATACAGACCCGTATTTCAAGCTTTCTTACGACTATTGGACGAAGGCGTACTTCGACACGCTGTCATTGCCGGCCAAGGCTTTGTTGTTGATTGTGCTCAGCCGACCGAACGAGTTGTACCTACCGCTGGAACAGGCCAAGCCTTGGTACGGCATCTCGGCTGATACTGCGCAACGGGGTCTTGCTGAGCTGCGTGACAAAGATCTAGTCGCCGCCCGAACTGAGTGGGTGCAGGAAGCTCGTTCGGAAACGGGATGGATCGAAAAGCGCTTTTACACCCCGGCCGGCAATTTCGCCGCTGGCGGGGCAACGGTGACGTCTCTTTCGACAGCACGGCGGAATAAGCGGGAAGCGTCAGCGTGAAACATGCGTGAAACCGTTATTTCCCTGCTCAGCGCCCTAGTCGGCTGTTTGTCACCAACTGGGCCGAGACTGAAGACATGAATGCTCCAGGTTTTTCCTCCGAGACAGTCGGGGGGACTGATGACGCCAGTTCCACGTGCGGTTGTTGATCCCTGCGTCTACATCGCTGCCGGCCGCAAGCCGGACGGCTCTACGCACGCTTTTTTGGCTCGTGGTCTCGACGATGGCGACTACCAGATCGTGTGGTCGCAGAAGCTCGGCTACGAGCTACAGCAGACGTTCGAGCACCCGAAGCAAGCACAGGTGATCCAGCCCGAGTGGGCCGAAGATCTTCTTGCTGACCTCGACGAGCAAGCTGAGTTGGTCAATGACCCGAAGTTGACGAACGCTGAGCCCTTGCCGCACCACCGCAACGACGATTACTTAGTTGCGTTGGCCCGGGAAGAAAAAGTGCCACTAGTGACATTGGACGGGAAGGTGTTGCGCAACGCACCACCAGACGTTGAAGTCATGCGACCGCACAAGTTCTTGATGGAAGTAGAGCGCCAAAAAACCAGTGATTTAGGGCAGGAACGCACCGACAACGATGACGACGGTCACGGGTACTAACGACCGGCTGCTTCACGCTTGGCAATAGCGCTGCGCGTTTCACGCGTAACGCCAACAGCCCATTGGGCGGCTTGTTCATCGCTCATTTCTGCAACGCGGTTGGCGCGTTGACATGCTGCGGCTTCTCGACCGCGTTCGGCAAGTGACTTTCGCTGGGGTGGAGTGACGAGTTGCAAGTGTTCCCCCGGCTCGAGTGAGAGTCGGGCGAGCTGCTCGGGAGAGATGGCAGGACTCCTGACACAGTGCAAAAGTCGTTGCACGGTCCTTAGCCCGCAAACGGGCCCTT